>NZ_VHIJ01000078.1:0-5525 GCF_006680095.1 Pseudarthrobacter sp. B4EP4b
CCCCCACACCCCACCCCGCAAATCCCCTCCGGAAGGGGTCCCAGGGCCCGGGATTCCGCGCCAAAAGGCGGATGTCGGCACTCCAGCAGCCATCCGCCGTCGTACTTCTTTTCTGTGTGCTGCACCACTGCCTTGATTTCGACAGGCTGTCACCGGGGACAGGCTCAATCACCGGGCGTCGCAGGAAGCCGCAACACCCAGGCGGCTTAAACAGCAAAAGGGCCGGCAACCGTGAGGTTGCCGGCCCTTCTCAAGCAGCTGGTATCAGCGGGGCTGGATTACCAGGAAGACTTGGTGATGCCCGGGAGTTCGCCCTTGTGGGCCATGTCGCGGAAGCGGACACGGGAGATACCGAACTTCTGGAAGGTACCGCGGGGGCGGCCGTCGATGATGTCGCGGTTACGCAGACGGATCGGGGACGCGTTGCGGGGCAGCTTCTGCAGGCCCAGGCGGGCTGCTTCGCGTGCTTCGTCGGTTGCGTTTTCGTCAACCAGGGTCTTCTTCAGCTCGAGGCGCTTTGCAGCGTAACGCTCAACGATGACCTTGCGCTGCTCGTTGCGAGCAATCTTGGACTTCTTAGCCATGTTTAGCGCTCCTCTCGGAATTCGACGTGCTGGCGGATCTTGGGGTCGTACTTCTTCAGAACCATGCGGTCCGGATCGTTACGACGGTTCTTGCGGGTTACGTAGGTGTAACCCGTGCCCGCGGTCGACTTGAGCTTGATGATCGGACGTACGTCCTTGTCCTTAGCCACTAGAGCTTCACCCCACGAGCGAGAATGTCGGCGACGACAACGTCGATGCCGCGTACGTCGATGGTCTTGATGCCCTTTGCAGATACCTGCAGCGTGACATTACGGCGCAGGGACGGAACCCAGTAGCGCTTCTTCTGAATGTTCGGATCGAACCGACGCTTGTTGCGGCGGTGCGAGTGCGAAATGCTGTGCCCAAAGCCCGGCTCGGCCCCGGTCACTTGGCAGTGTGCTGCCATGACTTCTCCTCAAGAATTGAAAGTAATGATCCGCATATCTGCTGCTGGACCATGCTGCTAAGGGCGACCCAAAAGTGAAGAAGGGCAACGGTTAGTCACGCAACTTGAGCCCCTAACTACCGGCCACCCTGGAGAATTTCCCGGGCAACCGGAGCAATTGCGCACGCTCCGCGCACTTAGCGCCTACCAAGTCTACGAGTTCACGCAATTAAAGACCAATCCGGCCCCTGAGGGTGTATAAGAGGCCGCTTCCGCTAGAGCCGTGTCAGCTGCGGATACTTGGGCTGCAGGCCGTCGCCGGAGGACTTTCCGGTGACCCTGCGGACAACCCAAGGACCGGCGTACTCGCGGAACCAGCGGGCATTCGCGCGGATGGCGTCCAGGCCACTCAGCTCAGGAACAGGGGTCATGGGCGGGACGTCGATGGAGTGGTCGTGTTCCAGGACGTCCAACACACGCTTGGCCATGTTCGCGTGCCCGGCCGCTGACATGTGCATGCGGTCCTGCGCCCACATGCCCCAGTCGTAGTACTCGCTGAAGCGCCAGTAATCCACCAGCAGGGCGCCATGGTCTCCGGCGATGCCGCGGACCAGTTCGTTGTAGATGGCCGTCCGCCCGCGCATGGTGCTGAACACCTTCGAGCCGCGGGCGTCGAAGCCGGTAAACATCAGCACCGTGGCTCCGGTGGCGCGCAGTTTGGCGATGGCATCGTCGTACTCCACCAGGAGGTCGTCAATGTCGATCCGGGGCCGGAGGATATCGTTGGCACCTGCGTAAATGCTCACCAGCGTGGGCTTGAGCTCGACGGCGGCGTCCACCTGCTCAGCCAGGATCTGACGGAGCTTCCTGCCACGGATGGCGAGGTTGGCATACCCGAAGCCCGGGTCCGGGGCCCCCAGTTGCTCAGCTACGCGGTCTGCCCAGCCACGGACCCCGTTGGGTCGGGTGGGATCGTCGTCGCCCACGCCTTCGGTGAAGGAGTCACCAAGGGCCACGAAGCGGGTTGTGAAATCCATCCCGCCAGTTTGCCATCCGTTGCTGGGGGCAACCAAGTTCCCTGTGGTTCCCTGCTTGGCCGGCTACGCGCCCGGGGTCTCCCGCAAAATCCAGTGGTCCGAGTCCAGCCGGCCCACTACCTTCTCGCCGATTCGCGCCAGATCCTGGACGTCCTGCTCGGTGAGGGCGTCAAGGAACAAATCCCGCACCGTCTCAACATGTCCGGGCGCCAGTCCCACTATGGTCGCCATGCCTTCCTCAGTGAGGTGGGCTGTTGTCACGCGGGCATCGTGCGGGTGCGGCCGGCGTTCCACCCACCCCCGCTTCTGCAGCTTGGTCACCACATGCGAAAGCCGCGACAGGGAAGCGCTGCTGCGGGCCGCGAGCTCGCTCATCGGCAGGAAACGCTCCTCCGCCTCGGAGAGCATAGCCAGGACGGTGTAGTCGAAAAGGGACAGTTTCCCCGCTGCGTGGAGCTTCGTATCGAGGGCCGCCGGCAGCAGCGTGTTGATGCTTACCAGGGCCAGCCAGGCGCGGCGTTCGTCGGCATTGAGCCAGCGGGGTTCGGTCATGACCCCATTCTACGGTGGGTTGATCTTTCAAGTAGCGTCCCGGTGCGGCGGTAGGCTGGGCGCATGTATGTTGTCTCACTCACCTACCGGGTTCCGCAGGACATCGTGGACTTCCACAACGATGCGCATATCGCCTGGTTGCAGAAAGCCTTCGACGACGGCGTGTTCATCGCCGCCGGACGTAAAGTCCCGCGCACCGGCGGCTTGCTGCTCTCCCGGGCAGACCGCGAAACCCTTGACGCCAGCCTGGCACAGGACCCCTTTTACACGAACGGCGTTGCTGACTTCGAAGTAGAGGAGTTCCACGCCGGCAGGGTGGCTCCCGGTTTTGAGAACCTGCTGGACAGCTAAATCTCCTGCCCGGCCCCTGCCTTCTCCCGCAGCAGTTTCTTCAGGCCACCCTTCCGCGGTACCTTGACGGGGCCGGGCCAGCGCGGAGTGAGGGCATCACCGAGCGTCACGCCCCGCAGCTTCCGGCCGAACAGCGGGAGGACCCAGTCGTGGACCCAGCGCCGCTGGCGGAGTTCCCACTCCCGCAGGCTGAGCGGCGCCGGCGGTTCCCAGTCCTTGGGCCGGATCTTGTGCGGCACGCCCAGCTGGTCCAGCACCTGCCCGGCCAGGTATTTGTGCCCCGCCTTGGACATGTGGAGCCGATCCGAGTCCCACATCCGGCGATCGTGGAAAGCGTCAAGGCACCAGTAGTCAACGAGGACTGCGTTGTATTTTTCTGCAATGGCCCGGACGCGGTTGTTGTAGAACGTGTTGCGCTTCTTTAGCGGCTCGAGCAGTGCTGAAACCTTGACGTCGAATCCGGTGAAGAGGACCACCGTGGCGCCGGTGCCGGCGAGTTGGGCAACAAGCTGTTCGTAGTCCGCCATGAGCGTCACCATGTCGGTCTTCAGGTCCAGGATGTCGTTGCCGCCGGCATAGAGCGTGACGAGAGTGGGCCGCATCCGCAGCGCCGGCTCCAGTTGTTCGGCTACGACGTGCCGCAGCCGCTTGCTCCTGATGGCCAGGTTGGCGTACCGCCACCCAGGCTGCGCTTTCGCAAGCTTCTCGGCCACCCTGTCGGCCCAGCCACGGACGCCATTGGGCAACCGCTCATCCCGGTCCCCCACTCCTTCGGTGAAGGAGTCACCCAGGGCTACAAACACCCGCCGCCCGGATGCAGGAAGCAAGGATTCACGCGCCACCGCTCCAACCTAACTGCACAAAGGAAAGCAAGGGCGACGCCGGGATGAACAGTTGGAAAGCTGGCGCCGCCTTTTAGGCGGCGCCAGCTCGGTTCGAACCCGTCACCCCTGCCGTCGGGAATGGCTCGCCATCATGGTGTCCGGGACCCGCTGTCCGTCTGCATACCTCCGTGGACCGGTCGGAACTCCCAGGTGTAGGAGCCATCCGCTTTCAAGCTCATCCTTAGGTGGCCCCAAGTGTCGCTGAACTTCCGCTGGATGTAGGCCGGGTCGCTGGCGAAGGAGCGCAGACCGATACCGCCAGTGGAGACCTGGAACTGCTGCATGCCGTCCGGTACGCATTGGTCCGCGTTGTTGACCGGGCAGGTCCGCTCATAGTTGTGCTGGGAGCCGGACAGCAAGACTTTCACCCGGTTGTTCCAGAACATGTCGATCCAGGGCTTCGCCTGGGTAAAGCGGGTGTGGCTCGATGTGTTGGAGGTGAAATAGGGGTCATGGTAGACGACGGCCAGATGCTTCCCGGCCGCCTTAGCTGCCTTCAAATCAGTGTCCATTTCGGCGGTCATGGCCTGCGCGCGGGACGCGTTGTACCGCCACGTTGCCGTGGGCGCCACCAGAATATGCCAGTTGCCCTTATCGAATGAATACCACTCCAGCGCATCCTGGAAACGGCCCAAAGTGGTGCTGGTAGCGGACTTCGTTGTGTTGACGCATTGGCCGTCCATAAACCGGTCCACGTCATCATTCACACCCGGCTCCAGGTCGTGGTTTGGGCCCGCGGTCCAGTATGTCTTGGCCTTCAACCCGCCCCACAGCGTGTTCCACGCCGCGAGCGACGAGCAGGTCCCCTTGTCGTACTGGAAGTCGCCGATAGCGAGGAAATTGTCCAACGAACCGTCATTCAGGCCGCCGATGATGCTGGCAGCGTTCTTACCGGACGCCGAGCTCGCCGACGTATTTCCTGAAGGGTTCATGTCACCGACGGCGGCGAATTCGAAAGAATCACCCGACGGCGGAGTGGTAGGCGTCGGGGTGGGAGTCGGGGTCGGCGTCGGGCTCGGGCTTGCGGTCGGAGTCGAGCTGGCCCCGCCTGCTGCCCGGTAAACGCGTACCCAGTCCACGCGCATTTCCCCAGCACCATCAGCAGTGGCATCCGGGAACCAATCCAGCTGGAGCGTCTGATGCATGCTGCCTGGAGGCTGGTGGGTCGGATCGTTGTCCTCGAACCACTTCACGCCATCCACATAACCGACCATCCCGGCGGGAGACCAGTCCACTGCGTAGTTGTGGAACTGGGAAACGTCAAGCGTCTTGCTGGCCCTGGTCTGGGAGTTGCTGCAGGAGAAGTGCTGGAAGAACTTGATCATGTTCCAGTCGCCCGTTGTCTCAGCGAAATCCACTTCGCCGTCGCAGGGCCAGTTCCCGCTGTCCGGCCACAGGATCGAGACCATGTGGTACTCATTGTCGCCCGACCCGGCGGCGCGGACTTCCCACCGCCCGTACTTCTGCCGGGCGAACTTCGCCGACATGCCGGCGGTGGTCCCGTCAGGTGTTCCGTTCATAACCATTTTGGAGCCGTCCACTTTTACCTGCCCCGGGCTGCGGATGCCTTTTCCGGCGTGCCCGGCGCTGTTGTACACGCTCCATTTGGTTGCGTCCGGGGCCCCGGTGTAGTTGAACTCATCCCCGGCCACCGGTGCGCCCCAGTTCTGCGTGGTGGCAGCCTGGACCCCGCTTGGATCAGTCGGCGCGGGCGTTGGGGTAGGGGTGGGGG
>NZ_VHIJ01000079.1:0-36688 GCF_006680095.1 Pseudarthrobacter sp. B4EP4b
CACGGCGGCGTTTCCGGCCCCCGGGTTGCCGTGCGGAGCCCGTCCAACTGCCGGATTTCCGTGGATGGCGGGCCCGTGGGGGCGGTGGAGGGGGCCCTGCTGGGAAACCAGAGGGCCGGCGACGGCTGGGGGAGAGGCCTTGGTCTCGAAGACCTCCTCGTCGCCGGCCCCGCTTAATGCCCGGGTCCGTCGACCCGGGAAATCGGAGTTTGCGTATTGTGCGTGCATTGCCAGTCTCACACCCCCTCGTGAGCCAAGTACCGCGAGCCAGAACCCGTCTTGTCTCTGAGAAAAACCTAATTGGGTGGCCGTACGCGGTGAATGCGTAACCGGTACCCGTTTTTGAGATTAGGTACTACTTGGTTTTTGGCCCTTACAGCCTGGAGCCAACGTTTCCGCAGGTCGGGAGCGCCTGGCCCGGGATGGCCCTGGCCGAAGCGCGCGGGGACGACCGCAGGAATGTTGCTTGACTCTCATTCGGCAACCATCAACAATGGTTTCTATAACGTTGTAAATTTACCGAAACGAGGACGTTTTCGTGGCACCCACCGAAACCACCACTCCCGCCGCGGCATCCGGACCCACTGGAGCCGGGGCGGAATCACCGGCCGCCGGATCAGCCGCCCCAGGAACCCCCGCACCAGGAACCGCAGCCGCAAAAATCACCATGGACCCGGCTTTCACCGTGGGGCCAGTCCGCCGCCGCACCTTCGGTGCCTTCGTGGAGCACCTGGGGCGCTGCGTCTACACCGGCATCTTCGAGCCGGAACATCCCACGGCGGACGAGGACGGGTTCCGTGGCGACGTCCTGGAATTGACGCGGGAACTCGGTGTGTCCACGGTGCGCTACCCGGGCGGAAACTTCGTCTCGGGCTACCGCTGGGAGGACGGTGTTGGACCGGCAGGCCGGCGACCCGTCCGGCTGGACCTTGCCTGGCACTCCACCGACCCCAACCTGGTGGGCGTTGACGAGTTCGCCAAGTGGTCGGCCAAGGCCGGCGTGGAAACCATGATGGCGGTGAACCTTGGCACGCGCGGCACCCAGGAGGCGCTGGACCTGCTGGAGTATTGCAACATCGACGGCGGCACGGCGTTCTCGGAACAGCGCAGGGCAAACGGGGCGGAGAACGGCTACGGCATCAAGATGTGGTGCCTTGGCAACGAGATGGACGGGCCCTGGCAGATCGGCCACAAAAATGCGCTTGAGTACGGCCGCCTGGCAGCGGATACCGCCCGCGGCATGCGCATGATCGAACCGGACCTGGAGCTCGTGGCCTGCGGCAGCTCCGGCCCCACCATGAGCACGTTCGGTGAATGGGAGCGCGTGGTCCTCTCTGAGACGTACGAGCTGGTGGACCTGATCTCGGCGCACCAGTACTTCGAGGACTTCGGCGACCTCCAGGAACACCTCTCCGCCGGCCACCGGATGGAAGCTTTCATCCACGACATCGTGAGCCACATCGACCACGTGAAGTCGGTGAAGAAATCCACCAAGCAGGTCAACATCTCCTTTGACGAGTGGAACGTCTGGCACATGAGCCGCGACGAGTCCAAGGTTCCGTCGGGCAAGGACTGGCCGGTGGCCCCTGTCCTCCTCGAGGACACCTACACAGTGGCGGACGCCGTCGTCGTCGGTGATCTCCTGGTGACCCTGCTCAAGAACACTGACCGCGTACATTCAGCGAGCCTGGCGCAGCTGGTCAACGTGATCGCCCCCATCATGACCGAGCCCGGAGGCCGCTCCTGGAAGCAGACCACGTTCCATCCGTTCGCACTTACCTCCCGGCACGCGTCCGGGACTGTGCTGCAGCTCGCCGTCGAATCCCCGGCTGTCAGCGGCGGCAAGACCGCGGGCTTTGCCGCAGTGTCCGCCGTCGCAACCTATGACGCAGAGAAGGGTGAGGCCGTGGTGTTCGCCGTCAACCGCTCGGCCACGGATGCGCTTGGCCTGGACGCCGTGGTGTCCGGCCTGGGCGATGTGCGCGTGGTGGAGGCGCTGACCTACGCGAACAAGGACCCGTACTGGCAGGCCGGCGCCGATGATTCAACGTCCGTCCTTCCGGCGGAGAACGTCTCGGTGAAGGCCGACGGCGGCCGCCTCACCGCCACCCTCCCGGCAGTGTCCTGGTCCATGATCCGGCTCGCAGTGGGCGGCTGATCCGGGGGCGGGGACGTCATGGCGATGGCTGCTGACGTCCCTGCCAACCTCTGGGAGGATGGACAGCATGGAACTGCACATCACGGGGGATCCCGCCGCGGACAAGTTGTTGAGTGAGGACGCCTTTGCGCTGCTGACGGGCATGCTGCTGGACCAGCAGGTGACCATGGAATCGGCGTTCGCGGGCCCGGAGAAGATCCGGACCCGGATCGGTTCCATTGCGCCGGAAGCGATCGCGTCCCAAGAGCCGCAGGCCTTCGTGGAGATGTTCAAGGAACGCCCTGCCGTCCACCGCTTTCCGGGGTCCATGGCGGCTCGGGTCCAGGCCCTCGCTGAAGCCGTGCAGAGCGAATGGGACGGCGACGCCACCGCGATCTGGACCAAGGGCGGTCCTGACGGTGCGGAGGTCCTCCGCCGGCTCAAAGCGCTGCCAGGCTTCGGTGAGCAAAAGGCAAAGATTTTCCTTGCCCTGCTGGGCAAACAGCGGGGCCTCCAGGCGCCGGGCTGGCGGGAGGCTGCCGGGCACTACGGCGAGGAAGGCTCGTATCTCTCGGTGGCGGACATCGTTGATCCCGAGTCCCTGGTGAAGGTCCGCGCCAGCAAGCAGGCGGCCAAGGCTGCAGTGAAAGCGGCCAAGACCAAGGACTGAACGGGCTGCTTCTGCCCCAGGCCCGACGGCGGGTTCCCGCCGCAACGGCTTCTTCTGCAACGATGTATCGCAGGAACAGGCGGAACCACACGAAGGAGCCACGATGGCGGTCACCATGAACGATGTTGCGAGGGCAGCGGGGGTGTCGCTGAAGACGGTCTCCAACGTCCTCAATGACTACGAGTTCATCCGTCCTGCTACCAAACAACGGGTCCAGGACGCCATCGCCGAGCTGGGCTATGAGGCCAACCTGACCGCGCGCAGCCTTCGCTCAGGGAAGACCCGCATGCTGGGCCTGGTGCTGTCCGACCTTTCCGCCCCCTATTACGCGGAACTGGCGTCCAGGCTGATGAAGGCCGCAGCGCAGCGCGGGTACCGGGTCCTCGTGGAGCAGTCCGATGCCACGGTGGATGCTGAACTGAATGCCCTGCAAGGTCCGTTCCGGCAGCTCACCGATGGCCTGTTGTTCACCCCTTTGGTGATGGAGGCTGATGCCATTGCCGGGCGGCAGGGCAAAAAACCGCTGGTGATGCTCGGTGAACACATCCTGGATCCCCGGTTTGACCTGGTCACCATGAAGAACGAGGAAGCGGCCGCGGCACTGACCGCGCACCTGGCGGCGGCCGGCCGCCGTCGGATTGCCGTCATTGGCGCCCGTCCGGAGGAGTCCGGCGGGACTCCAGGGCTTCGCCTCAACGGCTACCGGCAGGCGCTGGACACAGCCGGGATTCCCTTTGATCCCGCGCTGGTTGCACAGTGTGAGTGGCGCCGGGACGGGGGCGCCGCGGCAGTGGCCGGGCTCCTGGACCAGGGGGTTGAATTTGATGCGGTGTTCGGGCTGAACGACGCCTTGGCCCTGGGTGCCATGCACGAGCTGCTCATCCGCGGCATCAAAGTCCCGGAGCAGGTGGCCGTCGCCGGCTTTGACGACATTGACGAAGCCCGGTTTGCCTCGCCTTCGCTGACAACAGTTTCACCCGGAATGGCAGAGATCGCCGAGCGGTCCATCGCCCTGCTGATCGACCGGATCGAAGGCCGGGAAACAGCGGACCAGGGCGTGCACGTGGAAGCCGGGTTCCAGCTGCAGATCCGGGAATCGGCACCCTAGGTCTTTACGCGCCTCTGTTTCCCCGGCTGAGTTTCACCCGGCCGCCGGCAGGGTACGTTTTCCCGAACGAGCAACACGAGGAAAGGTACCGCGCATGATTGCCCTTCTTGTCATCGACATGCAGAACGCATACTTCGAGGCGCCGGAACTGGCAGCCCAGCAGAAGCAGTTGGTGGCGTGCTGCAACAGGCTGCTTGAAGCTTTCAAAGCCAGCGGGCACAAGGCGCTGATGGTGGGCACCGAGCACGAGCGGGACAAATCCACCTGGACATTGAACATGCTCGACGACGACCAGGGCTTTATCTTCCGCGGCAGCAGGCAGGCGGAGGCTGTGCCCGGGCTGGCCATCGACGGCCTGCCCCAGCTGAACAAGACGAGGGACAGCGCGTTTGTGGGCACCAACCTGCTTTCCCGCCTCCGCAACTGGGGTGCCGATGAAGTAGTGCTGGCCGGCGTCTCCACCCACAACTGCATCGCCCAGACCGGCGCGGACGCCTTCGCCCACAACATCCGGGTCACGTACGCCAAGGAAGCGATGGCCTCCGAGGACAGCCAGGACGCGGCGGACATGCTGCGCATCCTCTCCACCACCTACCGCCAGCCCGTCCAGTCAACCGACGAGATCCTCGCCCGGCTCAGTGAGGCGCAGTAGGGGCTGAGTCTCCCCACCTTTAAGGACGGACGACGGCGTGTCCCGGCGAAACGCCGTCGTCACCGCCTTCCCTGGGCGGAAACCTGGTGAGATTCAGCGCGCAGCCGGGAGCCGGTACAGCCCTGGCGGCGGAGAGACCTGCATTACAGTCCCGAAACGTGCCTGAAACGTCCGCCACCTAATGTGGGCAGCACGCCGTCCGCTGGCCGCTGAAGGGACCCGCAATGCATCTGATGCCACGTGAGCAGGAAAAACTCCTGATTGTGGTGGCCGCCGATCTGGCGCGCCGCCGCCAGGCCCGCGGACTCAAGCTCAACTACCCGGAAGCCGTGGCCATCATCAGCTACGAACTGATCGAGGGCGCCCGCGACGGGCGCACCGTTGCCGACCTCATGAGCTACGGAAAAACGTTGTTGACCCGCGAAGACGTGATGGAAGGCGTGCCGGAAATGATCCATGACGTGCAGATCGAGGCAACCTTCCCTGACGGCACCAAGCTCGTCACCGTCCACGATCCCATCCGCTGAGGGGCAGGCCATGATTCCTGGAGAGTACATCCTTCGGCCGGAGCCTCTGACGGCGAACGCCGGGCGTGAGGCGGTCGACGTCGCGGTCACCAACACCGGCGACCGGCCCGTCCAGGTGGGCTCGCACTTCCACTTTGCCGAAGCCAACGCTGCCCTGGCTTTTGACCGGGAAGCAGCTTACGGCCGGCGGCTGGACATTCCCGCCGGAACCGCTGCCAGGTTCGAACCGGGGGACTCCCGGAACGTGCGGTTGATCGAACTCGCCGGCAGCCGCGAGGTGTACGGGCTCAGCAACGCCGTCAATGGAAAACTGCGCGGCGCGGCCCCCGAAGACGCGAAGGAGAGTGGCAAGTGAGCTTTGAGATTCCACGCCGGCAGTACGCCGATCTGTACGGCCCGACGACGGGCGATTCGATCCGCCTGGCAGACACCGAACTGTTCCTCGAAATCGAAAAGGACCTCACCGTCTACGGCGAGGAAGTGGTATTCGGCGGTGGCAAGGTCATCCGCGACGGCATGGGCCAGAACGGCCAGGCGGTCCGCGACGGTGATGGTTCCGGCGACGGAGTGCCCGACACCGTGATCACCAACGCCGTGATCCTGGACTACACCGGCATCTACAAGGCCGACGTGGCACTCAGAGACGGGCATATCTTCAAAATCGGCAAGGCCGGCAACCCCCAGATCACTGATGGTGTGGACATTGTGATCGGGGCCAGCACCGAAATCATCGCGGGCGAACGCAAGATCCTCACCGCGGGCGGCGTGGACACCCACATCCACTTCATCTCCCCGGACCAGGTCCCCACCGCTCTCACCAGCGGTATCACCACCATGATCGGCGGCGGCACCGGCCCGGCCGAAGGCACCAAGGCCACCACCGTGACACCCGGGAAGTGGCACATCCAGCGGATGCTGCAGGCCGCTGAGGGGTTCCCCATGAACATCGGACTTTTCGGCAAGGGCCATGCCTCCGCCGTCGAACCCCTGGCCGAGCAGATCCGCGCCGGGGCGATCGGCCTGAAGGTCCACGAGGACTGGGGATCAACCACCTCCTCGATCGACATGTCCCTCACAGTGGCGGACGAATTCGATGTCCAGGTGGCCATCCACACCGACACACTGAACGAGTGCGGCTTTGTGGAGGACACCATCCGCGCCATCAACGGCCGGGTCATCCACACTTTCCACACCGAAGGCGCTGGCGGCGGGCACGCCCCGGACATCATCAAGATCGCCGGCATGCCCAACGTCCTGCCGGCCTCCACCAACCCCACCCTGCCCTACACGCGAAACACCATCGAAGAGCACCTGGACATGCTGATGGTGTGCCACCACCTCAATCCGGATATCCCCGAGGACGTGGCCTTCGCAGATTCCCGGATCCGCGCCGAGACCATCGCCGCCGAGGACGTCCTGCAGGACCTGGGAATCTTCTCCATCACCTCTTCGGACTCCCAAGCGATGGGCCGGGTGGGCGAGGTGATCACCCGAACGTGGCAGGTGGCGGACAAGATGAAGAAGCAGCGGGGGGTGTTGGAAGACCCCCGGGGGGACAGCGCTGCCGGCCTCCACGGCAGTGCGGGCAGCGACAACTTCCGGCTCAAGCGCTACGTGGCCAAGTACACCATCAACCCGGCCATCGCTCAGGGTATCGCCGATTCGGTGGGCTCGGTGGAAGAAGGCAAGTTCGCGGACCTGGTGCTGTGGGACCCGGCCTTCTTCGGCGTCAAACCGGAACTGGTGCTCAAAGGCGGCCAGATCGCCTACGCACTCATGGGCGACGCCAACGCCTCCATCCCCACCCCGCAGCCACGCACCATGCGCCCCATGTTCGGCGCGTTCGGCAAAGCCGTCCAGCAGTGCTCCATCACGTTCCTGTCCCAGGCAGCGATCGACGCCGGCGTGCCCCACGAGCTCGGCCTGGAAAAAGTCATCCGGCCCGTCTCCGGGATCCGCACCCTCACCAAAGCCGACCTCAAGTACAACGACGCCACCCCGGACATCCAGGTAGACCCGGAAACCTACCAGGTAGCCGTTGACGGCGAAGACGTCACCTGTGAGCCCTCCGACGTCCTGCCCATGGCCCAGCGCTACTTCCTGTTCTAAAGCACCTCCTGACCCCGGAGCCACCCATGATCATCGAAAAAGTCCTCGGCAACCTGCACGAACTGCCGGACCCGCACACCTACGCCACCCTGCACCAGGAAAAAGTGGTCCTTCCCAGCGCCCAGCTGGTCAAGCGCATCCAGCGCGCCACCACCGACCACGGCAAGGAAATCGGCATTCGCCTGCCCTCCGGCTCAGGCGACCTGCGCGACGGCGACATCCTGCACATCGCAGAAACCAACATGATCGTCGTCTCCGTGCTGCCCACCGACGTCCTCGTCATCGCACCCCGCACCATCCACGAAATGGGCGTCGTAGCCCACTCCCTCGGCAACCGGCACCTCCAGGCACAGTTCTTCGACTCGTCGTCCGAATATGAAGCGGACGTCATGCTATGCGCCTACGACCACACCGTCGAGGACTACCTCGTCCATGTGGGTGTGCCCTACTCCCGGCAGGAACGCGTCATGCCTGTTCCTTTTCGCCATGCCGAACACTCGCACTAATAATCTTGTCGCCGCGCTGCGCGCTTCACAGGGCGTTGTAGCTGGGTGCGCCGCCCCGGATGGGGGGCCGTGCCCGTCCCCAGCCGCTCCCAACTCTCGCAAGCTCGAGTCGGGGCCCTCGCGGCCGTGGGCCCCTCACGAGTGCCGCCACGCCGCGGCCCCCAATCCGGGCCGTCGCTTTGCTCCGTTGCGTTGGGCGGCCGTGCGGTGAGCAGTTACCAGCTTGCTTTGCAGCAGCTTGTTGATTCCGCGTTGCCTACTGGGGCTTTTGCTCACTCTCTTGGGTTTGAGACGTATGTCGACGCCGGGGTGGTCGCTGATGAGGCTGGTTTTGGGCGGTGGTTGTCTGCTTTTGTCTCGCAGCAGTTGACCTATTCTGATGGGCTGGCTATTCGCTTCCTCTATGAGGGGGCCGATGTTCTTGAACTTGATGCGCTGCTCTCTGCTTCTTTGTTGCCGCGGCAGGTACGGGAGGCTTCCGTCAAGATGGGGGGCCGGTTGCTTGAGATTGGGGGCGAGGTCTTTCCCTCTCCGGCGCTGGGGCTGTACCGGGACCTGGTGGCCACTGGCCGGGCTGCCGGGCACCAGCCGCTGGCGTTCGCCGTCGTGGCCCGCTCACTGGGCGTGCCGATGGAGGAGGCGCTCGCCGCCTACCTTTTCGCCGCCGCCACCTCCCTGACGCAGAACGCCGTCCGCGCTATCCCCTTGGGCCAGAACGCCGGGCAGCGGCTGCTTCGGCAAGCGGCCGACGACGTCGCTGCCGCCGTCGAACGGATCCCACGCCTGTCGCCGGACGACTTCGGCGCCGTCAGCCCGGGACTCGAAATTTCGCAAATGCGGCACGAACGCCAACGTGCCCGGATGTTCATGAGCTAGCTGTGTTTTTGGATTCAAGGAGGAAACAATGAGCGAACCCATCAAGATCGGCATCGGCGGACCCGTCGGAGCCGGCAAAACCCAGCTCGTGGAGCGCCTCACCCGCCACATGAGCGCCGAAATCTCCATGGCCGCCATCACCAACGACATCTACACCATCGAAGACGCCAAAATCCTCGCCGCCAACGGCATCCTCCCTGTGGACAGGATCATCGGCGTCGAAACCGGCGGCTGCCCGCACACCGCCATCCGCGAAGACACCTCCATGAACACCGCGGCCATCGAGGAACTCAAAGCCCGGCACCCCGACCTCCAGGTCATCTTCGTCGAATCCGGCGGCGACAACCTCTCCGCCACCTTCAGCCCCGAACTTGTCGACTTCTCCATCTACATCATCGACGTGGCCCAAGGCGAAAAAATCCCCCGCAAAGCCGGCCAAGGCATGATCAAGTCCGACCTCTTCATCATCAACAAAACCGACCTCGCACCCCACGTCGGGGCCGACCTATCAGTGATGGAACGGGACTCCCGCGAATTCAGGGGCAACAAACCCTTCTGCTTCACCAACCTCAAGACCGACGAAGGGCTGGAAAAGGTCATCGATTGGATACGCCACGACGTCCTGATGCCTGACCTCGCGTCATGAGCACGACGGCGGTCCCCTTGGGTCCGGCCGCTTCACCGGGTGTAAGGGGCCGTGCCCGCTCCGCGGTGCCCGCCACGCCGCGGCCCCTTACACCCGGCTCCGCAGCCTCTGCGATTGCGTCGCCTCGTGGAGTGCTGGAGCTCGTCATCAGTGAGCGTGGGGAGCGTTCCATTGCGTCCCGGCAGTTTCATCAGGGCGCGTTGAGGGTGCTCCGGCCTCACTATCTCGACGACTCGGGGCAGGTTTGTTATGTCGTGGTGAATCCTGGTGGGGCTTATCTTGGGGCAGATCTTTTTCTGCTGGATGTCGAGGTGCAAGAAGAGGCGGAGCTTGTTCTTACTACCCAGTCTGCGACGAAGGTTTATCGGACTCCGGGGTCTTTTGCTGAGCAGCGGATGGTCATTCGGCTGGGGGAGGGGGCGCGGCTGGAGCTTGTGCCTGACCAGCTCATTGCCTACCGGGAGGCCAGCTACCGGCAACGGACGCACATTACTGTCCGGCCGTCGTCGTCCCTGGTGATGGCTGAAGTGGTGACCCCCGGATGGTCTCCCGACGGGGCCGCGTTCCGGTATGAGGAAGTGCGGCTGCGGAACGAGATCCATGTTGAAACTGAGGACGGCAGCCAACTGCTGGCGCTCGACAACCTCCTGATCCGACCGCCGTTGGGGGATGTGACCGGGCTGGGGTTTATGGAGGGGTACAGCCACCTCGGATCGCTGGTTGTTGTCGACCCGCGGGTGGACCAGGCGCTCGCCGATGACCTGCACCGCCTGACCTCGGAAAACGATGCCTTGACCGGCATGTCACTCACCCGCAGCGCGGCGGGCACCACCGGGCTGGTCCTGCGATCGCTCTCGAACAGCACAGGCGAACTGAACCGCCTGCTCGGCGCTTGCACAGCCCTGCTTCGGAAACGGTGGTACGGGCAGGAACCGCTGAACCTGAGGAAGCACTGATGACAGCCATCGCGAACATCGCCACTTTCTATCGGGAGCGGGACACCCTGCCGCTGCGCACCCGGCTGTTGTGCCTGTTCGGCGCCGTGGCCGCCCTGCATGCAGCCGCCGTCGTACTTTTACTCAGCGGCACGCCAGGGGCATCCGGCGCGCAGGCTCTCACCTGGGGGCTGGTCCTCACCGCGTATCTCGCTGGCGTGAAGCACAGCTACGACTGGGACCACCTCGCGGCCATCGACAACTCCACCCGCAAGTTTGTGGCGGACCGCCAGGACCCGGTGAGTGTCGGGTTCGCCTTCAGCCTGGGCCACAGCTCCGTGGTGACGCTGACCGGCGTGCTGGTGATTGCCGGCGCCGCGGCCGTGGGTGGGTTGATGCAGGACGGGTCCGCCGGCAACCTGGTCCTCGGCCTGATCGGCAGCGGCGTTTCCGGGCTGTTCCTGCTGGGAATGGGCCTGTTCAACGGATCGGCCTTTGTCCGCTCGGCCCGCGCCTACCGACGCTCCCGCAGCGGTGGCACCATAGACCCTCAGGACCTGGAGCCGCAGGGACTGGTGGCGCGGCTTCTCGCGCGGCCGCTGTCCAAGGTGCGGCGGCCGCGGAACATTTACGTCATCGGCTTCCTCTTCGGGCTCGGCTTTGACACCGCCACCACCATCGGGCTGCTGATGATGACGACGGCGGCGTCCCTGGCCGGGGTGCCGCCGTTCGCCTTGCTGGCGCTGCCCCTCGCATTCACCGCCGCCATGACCCTGTGCGATTCACTGAACGGGCTGGCGATGATGCGGATGTACCGTTCGGCCCTCGCCGACCGGCAGCGCAAACTCGGCTTTAATGCCCTGGTCACGGGCATCTCCGCTGTGTCCGCCCTGTTCATCGCCGCCATCACGCTGGGCGGGTTTGCGAATGCCGCCTTCACTTTGGAGGATCCCCTGACGGTCTGGCTGGGATCCATCGACCTGGGCGACGCCGGCCTGCTGCTCGTGGCGCTCCTGCTGGCAGTGTGGGGAGCCGCGGCGCTGAAGGCGCGGCGAGCGGGCGGTTCGAGGCCCTGACCCAAGGCGAAGCAGAGGAGACCGCCGGGCGCCTCGGGCAGGCGGGGACCGCCGGTTGGGGGGCGCGAACGTTGCAGCACAGGCTCAGGCGGCCATCCGGCCCTTGCTCTTCCGGTGCGGCCGGTGCTTTGCCTGATCCGCAACATGCGCGCGAACGCCCAACGGGACGTGCCCGCCGTCGGGAACTGTTGTGTCGGCGTGGAGGTGCACGCCGTGCTCAATCAGGACCCCCGAGCCGATCCTCGAATGGCTCCCAATGTGCACGCGGCTTCCCACCACCGTGCCGCGGCCGATCCGCACGCCGTCACCGATCACCGTGCGGTCGCCGATGGTCGCGTCGCGGTCGATCCAGCTGCCATGACCGATCCGGCAGCCCGAGCCGATCCGGGCGCCGTACTCCACGTAAGTCATCGGACCGATGGTCGCGCTCCCGGCCACTGATGCACCGGGGGCGATGAGGCCGCCACCGTTCACATGGCGGGCGTAGCGGGTGACCTTCCCGGCGTCGTCTTCAACTGATACAAACTTCGCGTTCATTCAATCCCTCGTCTGAAGGCGCGGACTCTTCCGCACACTCAGTTAACGGTCAGCAACTCAAAGGGATTCCCGGCTGGGCGGGCTACTAGGCCACCAGGTTCGCGGCAGCGGTATCCATGTGTTCCCGGATGGTCTTGCGGGCCAGGGACGCGTCGCCGGTTTCGATCGCGGCCACGATGTCGTGGTGGCGGTCCACGCTCATATTACGGACGCCCTTCTCCAATCCGGCGAACATGATGGACATCCGGATGGAGCCTTCCAGTGATTCCCATGTGTGCAGCAGGGTCTCGTTTTTCGTGAGCCGGCACAGGGTGCGGTGGAACTCCAGGTCCGATTCAACGCGCTCTTGCAGGCCTGCCTTTTCGGCCGCCTTCATGGCATCAATAGCGGAGCGCAGGGAGCCAATTACGTGCTGCCGGTCCGGCAGTTCGCACAGCGTGCGGGCCGCCAGGGATTCCAGGGCAGCCCGGACAGCGTAGATATCCCGGATTTCCTTCTCATCCAGGTGGCGGACGGACAGCCGGCCGCGCGGCCCGGCGGACAGCAGGCCCTCCTGCTCCAGCTGCCGAAGCGCCTCACGGAGGGTTCCGCGGCTGATCTGGAGCATTTCGGACAGTTCGGTCTCCACCAGGTGCCGGCCGGGTTCCAGTTCACCGCTGGTGATAGCGGTCCTCAATGCCGCCAGTGCCTGCTCGCGCAGGCTTTTCTTCTGCAGTCCCAGCAGCGGTGCGCTCATTCCGGCCATAGTGCCTGTCCTCAATGTTGTAAGTCGACTGTTTACAGTCGTAATCCCGATAGTACGGCAGAAAGCACGGCACCGGGCGGGACCTGGTGCCGTGCTTTCTGCGGTGATGGACCTTTGCTGAACTCCTGGCCAGCAAAGGACGCCTACCCGAGTTCGGCCAGCACCTTCGCCACGATGCGGTCCACAGCAAGGCCGTAGCGGTCGTGCAGCGTGGGCAGGGCACCGGCGTCGAGGAACTGGTCCGGCAGCGCCACGGGAACCACGCGCTTGCCCACCCCGGCGGTCACGACGGCGGACGCAACCGTTTCGAACAGCCCGCCCACTACCGAGTGGTTTTCCAGGGTGACGGCCAGCCGGTCTGTATTGATCTCGGCGACGACGGTTTCGGCGTCGAACGGCTTGATGGTGGGGGTGTGCACGACGGCGACGTCCACGTTGTGTGCCGCCAGCGCCTTGGCGGCCTGGAGGGCGCGCATGGTCATCAGGCCGGAGGAGATGAACACCACGTCGTTGCCGCCGCGCAGCACCTTGGCCTTGCCGAGTTCGAAGGTGTAGTCGTACTCGTCCAGTACCGTGGGCACGTTCCCGCGCAGCAGGCGCAGGTAGGTCGGTCCGTCCGAGGCTGCGAGCTGGGGGACTGCCTGTTCGATGTCCACCGAGTCGCAGGGATCAACGATGGTCAGGTTGGGCATGCCGCGGAAGATCGCCATGTCCTCGGTAGCCTGGTGGCTGGGGCCGTACCCGGTGGTCAGGCCCGGCAGGCCGCCCACGATGTTCACGTTCAGGTTCGGCTCAGCGGCGTCCAGGCACAGGAAATCGTAGGCGCGGCGGGCCGCGAACACCGAGTAGGTGGACGCGAACGGCGCCAGCCCGGTTTCGGCAAGGCCAGCGGCGGCACCGAACAGCAGTTGTTCGGCCATGCCCATCTGGAAGAAGCGCTCCGGGAAGGCCTTGGCGAAGATGTGCATGTCCGTGTATTTGCCCAGGTCGGCTGTCAGGCCCACGATCTTGTCGTTCTCCTGCGCTGCCTTGACCAGTGCGTGCCCGAACGGCGCGGAACTGGTTTTCTGGCCGGGATCGGCGAAGGACGCGATCATCGCCGAGGTCTTCAGCTTCGGCTTGGCCGCGATTGCAGCGTCTGGTGCCTCCGTGGTGGTGCTCATGCTGAAGCCTTTCCTTCATAACCGGCGGTGAGCTGCTCGCGGCAGGTCTGCCATTCGTGTTCTTCGATGCGCATGAAGTGCGCCTTTTCGCGGTTTTCCAGGAGCGGGACGCCGCGGCCCACCTTCGTGTCGCAGAGGATTACTGAAGGGCGTCCGACGGCGGCGGCCTGGGCGGCTGCGTTGTCGAACGCTGCGAGCAGGGCGCCGACGTCGTTGCCGTCCACGCGCTGGGTGTACCAGCCGAACGATTCCCACTTTTCGGTGACCGGCTCGGTGCGGAGCACGGTGTCGGTTTTGCCGTCCGCCTGCAGGGCGTTGATGTCCACCATCGCGGTGAGGTTGCCCAGCTGGTGGTGGTGGGCGCCCATGGCGGCTTCCCAGGTGGAGCCTTCGTCCAGTTCACCGTCTGAGAGGAAGTTGAACACCCGGGCGCCGGAGCCCTGGTAGCGCAGGCCCAGGGCCATGCCCACGGCGATGGTCAGTCCGTGGCCCAGTGAACCGCCGGAGATTTCCATCCCAGGGGTGTAGGTGGACATCCCTGACATTGGCAGCCGGGAATCGTCGGAGCCGTACGTCTCGAGCTCTTCGACCGGCACGATCCCGGCTTCGGCCAGCGCTGCATAGTGGCCGATCGCGTAGTGGCCGGTGGAGAGCAGGAACCGGTCACGGGCTTCCCAGTGCGGATCCTCGGCACGGAACCGGAGCTGATCGCCGTACACGGTGGCCAGCATGTCTGCTGCACCCAGCGCCTGGCCCACATAGCCCTGGCCCTGGACCTCGCCCATGTTCAGGGCATGGTGCCGGATCCGGTACGCCGCGGCGCTGATCTTGGCGATGCGCTCTTGGGTTACCGGGCCACGCGCCGCTCTGTCTTCCAGTGCCCCGGCCGCTGTTGGCCGGTCCTGGACGGTGTTTGTTGCCATTACTTGCTCCGTGTTCGTGTGGTTCGTGACCGTCATTAGACGCTTACCGTGTTGGGGGTGCTTTTGGTGGCTTCGTCCGCCAGCTCCCGCTCACGCTTGCCCCAGGTTTCCCGGGTGGCCACTGCGGCCCAGAGACCGATCAGCGCGTAGGCGCCGAAGAGCAGTGCCGGGCCCATCCAGCCGAAGCTGACGAACAGCAGGGTGGTGATGAACGGGGTGAAACCGGAAACCATGGCGGAGATCTGGTAGGCCAGGCTGGCGCCGGAAGCGCGGGTCTTGGCCTGGAAGAGCTCCGGGAACCAGGCGCCCTGGGCGCCGGCCAGGGAGTTCTGGCAGACCGCGTAGGAGATCACGATGGTCGCGATGATGGCGATGAAGAGGCCCGTGTTGACCAGGAGGAACATCGGAATCGCGAAGAGTGCGGCGAAGGCGGTGGACCAGATGTAGAGGGGCCGGCGGCCGATGCGGTCCGTCAGGCGGGCCCAGGCCATGGTGGCGAGGATGCCTACGGCGGAGGCGATGCAGAGGGCGACGAGGGTCTGGGTCTTGTCCGCGAGCTTTTCCGTGTGCAGGTAGGAAATCATGTACGTGATGGACACGGCGTAGCCGGCAGTCTCGGCAACGCGGAGGCCGATGCCCTTGACGATATTGCGCCAGTCAGTCCTGATGACCTCAACGATGGGGGACTTCACGATGTCGCCGCTGTCCTTGACCTCGTCGAAGACGGGGGATTCAGGAACCTTGGACCGGATGATCAGGCCCACGGCTACGAGCACGATGCTGGCCAGGAAGGGGACGCGCCAGGCGAGCTCGCCGCCCAGGTTCACGCTGACCAGGAAGGTCAGGTTAGCCAGCAGCAGGCCCACCGGGAAGCCGGCCTGGACGATGCCGGTGTACTTGCCTTTGGACTTCCAGGGTGCGTGCTCGTAGCTCATCAGGATGGCGCCGCCCCATTCAGCACCGAAGGCCAGGCCCTGGACGATGCGGACGAAGACCAGCAGTGCCGGGGCCAGCAGCCCCACAGCGGCGTAGGTGGGCAGCAGGCCGATGGCGAAGGTTGCCAGGCCCATCAGGATGAGCGAAGCAACCAGGACGGGCTTGCGGCCCACCTTGTCACCAAGGTGGCCACCGATGATGCCGCCCAGCGGGCGGGCCGCGAAGCCCACACCCAGGGTGGCGAAGGAGGCCAGGGTGCCCGTCACGGGATCGCTGCCCGGGAAGAACGCAGTTCCGAAGTACAGCGCAGCGGCGGTGCCGAAACCGATGAAGTCATACGTCTCGATCACCGCGCCCACCCCGGAGCCAATGGCAACGCGCCTGGCGTCCTTGGTTCCGTGGACCGGACCGCGCATGTTCAGAGCATCTTTGCTCATGGTGGTTCCCTTTCGAAAAGCGACTGAAGGAGTCCGCCGCTGTCGACTGTTAACAAATGATATCCCTAAGTGTGACCCGCATCATGGCTACTGTCAACAGTCACCACCAGAGGTTGACTGTTAACATTCAACAGCGGTACTGTGGTGCCCATCACTACTGCTTGGCCTGACCAGAGGATCAACGATGTTCCATTCCCGTCTCGGGTGCTCATCCATCAGCTTCCGTCACCAGGAGCTCCCCGTGGCCCTGCGTAGCATGCGGGAACTGGGCTTCGAAGAAATCGATCTTGGAGCGCTGCCCGGAGTCTGCGACCACGTCCCCTACGAACTCGCCGCCACGGCCGTCAAGGCTGTTTCCGCTGAGGTCTTGGGGTCGGGCCTGCGGGTGCGCTCCGTCAACGGTGACATTGGTGACCTGAATGCAGTGCTCGACGGCGACGCCACCGCCGCGAGGCAGCGGCACCTTGACGCCCTTCTTGCCCTTGCCGCCGCAGCGGGGGCCAGGGCTCTCGTCCTCCCCTGCGGGTCGTTGGACCACAACCCGGTCCGGAGCATGGACGAGGACCTGGACCTCATCGCCGCCCAGCTGATCGGCGCCCGGGAACGGGCAGCAGAGTTCGGCGTCGAACTCTGGACCGAATCGCTGCACTTCCTGCGCTTCTGCTGGAACCTGGAGCGCGCAGGACTGCTGGCTGACCGGCTGGCGGGCTCCGGCGTCGGAATCGTTATGGACTTCAGTCACATCACCGCAGCGGGCGAGGACGTCCACGCCTACCTGGACCGGCACCGCGGCCGCATCACTCACGTCCACCTGCGCGATGCCGTACCGGGGAACATCAACCTCAGCATCGGCAACGGCAACGCGGACTTCGCCGGCGGCTTGAAGCGGCTGGCCAGGGACGGTTACACCGGGCACTTCTCGCTGGAGCTGGAAACCCGGGATGTCACCCACGACGAACGCCCCGCGGCTGCAGCGAAAGCAGCCAGCTTCATCACCGACCTCATCTGATACCCAATAACGCCTAAACCCCACAAAACCAAGGAGCAATCATGACCACCATCCAGCGCACCGCCGTCCTCACCGGAGCCACCTCGGAACGGGGCATCGGCCTCACCACCGCCCGCCGTTATGCGAATCAGGGCTGGGCAGTGGTCATCCTGGACCTCGACGGCGAGAAGTCCGCGAAAGTTGCCGCCGAGATCGGCAATGAATTCAACGTCCCCGCCTTCGGCCACGAAATCGACGTCGCCAACGAAGCCTCGGTCACCGCTGCGCAGGCTGCAGTGGCCGCCGAGGTGGCTGCCGGAAACCTGCCCCCGGTGGGCGCCCTGGCCAACATTGCCGGCATCACCTCCCCGGTCCCGTTCCTCGAAACCACGCTGGAACTGTGGCACAAGGTCATGGACGTGAACGCCACCGGCACCTACCTGGTGACCAAGGCCTTCCTGCCGGCCATGATCGAGAACGGCTGGGGCCGGATCGTGAACATGTCCTCCGTGTCCGCCCAGCGCGGCGGCGGTGTCTTCGGGAAGGTCCCTTACTCGTCGGCAAAGGCAGCCATCCTCGGCTTCACCAAGGCCCTTGCCCGCGAACTGGGCGCCACCGGCGTCACGGTCAACGCGATCACCCCCGGCGCTGTGGACACCAACATCCGCGTCGGCAGCACCGAGGAGCAGGAAGCCGCCATCAACGCCGGCATCCCGCTGGGCCGCAACGCCACCACCGAGGAAGTGGCCGCGGTGATCACCTTCCTGTCCTCCGAAGACTCCGCCTACCTCACCGGCACCACCGTGGACATCAACGGGGGAAGCCACATGCACTAACGGTCCCGCCCGCCCACGAAACCACGGATGCCGGAGAGCCCACCATGACAAAGATCTTCAACGACCCCTCAGATTTCGCCGAGGAGGCCTTGGCCGGCTTCTGCGACATCCACTCGGACCTTGTACGCCAGGTCCCGGGCGGCGCCGTCCGGCGCCACCGGCCCGCCCAGCCCAAGGTGGCCGTCCTGGCCGGCGGCGGCTCCGGCCACTACCCGGCCTTCGCCGGCCTCATTGGCCAGGGGTTCGCCGACGGCGCAGTGGTGGGCAACATCTTCACCTCACCGTCCGCCCAGCAGGCGTATGCCGTGGCCAAGGCCGGAGAGTCCGGCGCCGGCGTCGTCTTCACCTACGGCAACTACGCCGGAGACGTGATGAACTTCGGTATGGCCAGCGAGCGGCTGGCCGCCGAGGGCATCGCCGTGGAGAACGTCCTGGTCACGGACGACATCGCAAGCGCGCCGCCGTCGGAAGCGGAAAAACGCCGCGGCATCGCCGGTGACTTTACCGTCTTCAAGATCATGGGCGCGGCCGCCGAAAACGGCGCCGACCTGGCTGAAGTAGTCCGGCTGGGCCGCAAGGCCAATGGCCTGACCCGCACCATCGGGAGCGCGTTCGCCGGCTGCACCTTCCCGGGTGCCGGATCGCCGCTGTTCTCGCTCCCGCACGGACAGATGGGCCTCGGGCTGGGCATCCACGGCGAGCCGGGCCTGTACGACACAGCCCTGCCGTCCGCCAAGGAACTGGGCCAGGAACTGGTGTCCCGGCTGCTGGCCGAGACTCCGGAGGGTGCCGGGACGCGGGCCGCCGTCATCCTTAACGGCCTGGGTTCCACCAAGCATGAGGAGCTCTTCGTCCTCTGGGGAGCCGTGGCGCCCCTGCTCCGCGCCGCGGGCTACACCCTGGTGATGCCTGAGGTAGGCGAACTGGTCACCAGCCTGGACATGGCCGGCGTCTCGCTCAGCATGACGTGGCTGGATGAGGAATTGGAACCGCTCTGGACTGCTCCTGCGGAAACGCCCGCCTACCGCCGCGGGAACGCGCCCCGGGAGGGAGGTTCACTGTCTGTTGCGGAAACGTCCGACGGCGGTGTGGACTTGGTGGCGTTCGTCGCCACGCCGGCCTCCCGGGACTTTGCCGGCGCCTGCGTTGCGGCGCTTGAAGCGGCCAAGTCCTGGATTCACGACGCCGAGGAGCAGCTTGGCAGGATGGACGCCATCGCCGGCGACGGCGACCACGGCCGCGGGATGGTCCGTGGAATTGATGCCGCAGCCGCCGCAGCTGCCCTCACCCTGGGGCAAGGAGCCGGAGCAGGCGACCTGCTCGCCGCAGCCGGCGATGCCTGGGCCGACAAGGCGGGCGGAACTTCCGGCGTTCTGTGGGGCGCAGGCCTGCGGGCCTTCGGGGAGTCCGTGGGGAATGCAGCCGCCCCGGACGCCTTGGAACTGGCCTCGGCGGTGACCGCGTTCGCCGACCGGATCGTCCAGCTGGGTAAAGCGGAAACCGGCGACAAAACCATGGTGGACGCCCTGCTGCCCTTTGTTGAAACGTTAAGCCGCCTGGTGGGGGAGGGTCAGCCCGCAAGCAAGGCGTGGGAGGAGGCTGCCCTGCATGCCACCGAAGCTGCCGCGGCCACTGCCGACCTTTTGCCGCTGAAGGGCCGCGCCCGGCCGTTGGCGGAAAAGAGCCTCGGAACGCCGGATCCCGGCGCCACGTCCCTGGCGATGGTGTTCACCGTGATGGGCCCCCATTTCACGGCCGCTCCCGGCAGCGCCCAGGCCGTTCCCGGCAGGGAACCTGCCGGAGCGCAAGCGTAAACCCGCGCAAGCATTAGCGCACACAAGCAAAAGACAGGGAAAGGACAAGCCATGGGACTGCGGCTCATCGTGGGCGCGGACGAAGCAGGTGTGGATTACAAGGACAAGGTCCTTGAAGACCTCCGGCAGGATCCGCGCATCACTGAAGTTATCGACATTGGAGTCAATCGCACTGATGCCCCGGACGACTTCACCCGACCCTACCCGTATGTGGGGATAGCCGCCGGGGAAATGATCCGGGAGGGCGCCGCCGACCGTGCCATCTTGTTTTGCGGTACTGGAATCGGGGTGGCTATCGCTGCCAATAAGGTGGAAGGAATCCGGGCCACCGCGGCGCACGATTCGTTCTCCGTGGAGCGTTCCATCCTGTCCAACGACTGCCAGGTCCTCACCATGGGCCAGCGGGTGGTGGGCATCGAGCTGGCGCGCCGGCTGGCCAGGGAGTGGATCGGCTACACGTTCGACCCGGCTTCTGCCTCGGCGGGCAAGGTCAAGGTCCTCACGGACTTCGAAGCCTGCTGACCGGCCGGACGGGTTGGGCAAGGTAATGGCTGGAGCAAGGCGATGAAGCCGTACCGCTACGATGACTGGCGCCGGTTGATTGGGACGCCGGTGGAGATCCGCAAGGACTTCGGGGTTGTCCGGACCGGCCTGGTGGACGACGCCATGGAGGATTCCTCGGCATTGTGGATCGCGGCAGACGCCGGCGGCGGCAGGACCCTGTTCACTGCCGCCGAGGGTTTCGAAGTGTGGATCAGGCCGCAGGAGCTGGGCGGAAAATTGTGCTTCAAGATGGCGGCCGCCCAACTCTGTGCGCCGCGTCGCTGATAGGGGTGGGCTTCCGGAGATGCGGTTCCTACACTGGGGTGATGATCACAGTCACCGGAAGTGTGGAAACAAAACTGCCCGCGGACCAGGCCTTCGCCTACATGCGGGAGTTCGAAAACACCAGCGAGTGGGATCCCAGCACTCCGGTGATGGACAAACTGACGCCTGGTCCGGTGGCCGTGGGCCACCGTTACCACGCCGAGTCCGAGTTCCGGGGCAAGCGGCAGTCCCTGGAGTATGAGGTCATCGAGCTGACAGAGAACCACATCAAGCTCCGTGGTGAGAACAAAACGGTGACTGCCTTCGACTCCATCGACGTCAGCCCCGCGGCCGGCGGGTCCGTGGTCAAGTACACGGCCGAGTTCAGCATCAAAGGGCCTGCCAAGATCATCCAGCCACTCCTGAAACCGGCGTTTATGTCGCTGCGGGACCCGGCGTTGAACGGCATCAGGGACACCCTCAACTCCCGCGCTGCAGCCTAGAGCCCCGAACGCGCGGGCCAGCCCGAACCGACAGGCGGGCCCGAACCGACAGGCGGGCGGGGCCCAAACCCAGCGGCGCGCCCTCGGGCTGGGGCGCGCCTACTTGGAGGATTGCGAGCCGGAGGAATCCCGCCGCGGCACGGTGAGCGGAGAGTTGCTGTAAGGGGCCGTCGCCAGCAGTTCACGAGGCCGGCTTTCCGGATCCGAATGCTCGTTGACAGCCTGGGACAGGACGTCGCGTTCCTTCGCTGGAAGGCTGGTGCGTCCCGCGCTGTAGTCCTTGATGTCCTGTTGGGTGGCGTTGCCGCCCAAGGCGATGTAATCGAGCCACAGCTGGGCGAGATCAAGGTTGTATTCCTGGATAACCCCGCTGGTCAGTGCCTGCTGGTCTTGCTCGTCCATTGCTCTATCCGCTCCCAAGGGACTTCTTGCCCCTCTGGTTCGGAGCCGCCGCCACGATGGATGGGTTGGCCGTCAGGAAAGTTTTGCCAGCCGGCTGCACTCCGCCCACAAGCGCCTCCGGGCTTCAGGGTCCGAGCCCATCCCCGGCGTTGGAAGCTCCTTCCGATTGGCCCACAGCTTTCCAGATATCTCCGCGGTTTCGGGTGCACTGGCAAGCCAGATTGGGGTGTCGGCAGCCTTTTCGGCAGGGGCGCCGATGGTATTGGTGATCCAGCGGAACGGACCGCCCACGTCCTGCAGCAGGCCAGTGTTTTTGACCAGCCCCGGGTGCACGGCGTTTGCCACCACGCCCGTTCCGCGGAGCCGTTCGGCAAATTCCTGGGTGAGGAGGACCCTGGCCAGCATGGTGGGCGGCGTGGAGCGGAGGTAGCTGTACTTGCCGCTCGCTGTCTGGAGGTCATCGAAGTTGAGCGTAGTTTTGCCGTATCTCGAAGCCACGTTCACGATGCGCCCGCCTCCGGAAGCGCCGCCGGTTCCGCTGCTTTTCAGACTGTCCAGCAGCAGGGTGGTCAGCAGGAAATAGGCCATGACATTGGTGGCGAAGGTCAGCTCCAGCCCGTCGGGAGTCACATGGCGTTCCTTCCGGAACACGCCTGCAGCGTTGACCAGCACGTCCAGCCGTTCGTGCCGGGAGAGGACGTCTGCCGCCGCCGAGCGGATGGAGGACTGGTCCGACAGGTCACAGGCCAGCGGTTCGAGCCGGGCGTCGGGCACTTGGCTGCGGACGGCCGCCATGGCTTCCTCCGCCCGGGCAACGGAGCGTCCGACGACGACGATCGTGGCGCCTTCCCGTGCCAGCCCGGCCGCCACGGCTTTCCCCAGTCCGCCCGTGGCACCGGTAACAAGGGCCAGGCGCCCATCCATTGAACCCATTGCCGTCTCCTCAGCGCCGAAGTCGCCTTCAGGTTACGCCTGGACGGCACCGTTCCATCGGTACAAACGGGAAAGTATGGCTCCTCACCGCGTTGCGTAGGTAGACTGGTCTACCTACGCAATGAAGGAGCTGCGGTGTCCCCGGCTGAAGTGCAACCAAAAAAGCGTGCCCGTGCACTGCTGCTCGAGGCCGCCGCGCGGCTCTTTTATGCCCGGGGCGTCGGTGCCACCGGAATCGACGCCATCACTGCCGAGGCTGGTGTGGCGAAAAAGAGCCTGTACAACAACTTCGCCTCCAAGCAGGACCTGGTGGGCGCCTACCTCGAAGCCCGGCACGAAGAGTGGCTCGGCCTTTACCGGGCCCGTGTTGACGCCGCTGGTGGGCCCCGCGAACGGGTGCTGGCCGTCTTTGACGCCTATATGGATCACGCAACCTTCGCATACGAGCATGGGTTCCGCGGCTGCGGATTGCTTAATGCGGCGGCAGAACTGCCCGCCGGGAGCCTCGGCCGGCTGGCCGTCCGGCACCATAAGGAAGAAGTTGAGGCACTCCTGGCCAAGCACGTGGGAGAGCTGATGCCGGAGCAGGATCAACGCCGCCCGGTTCTTGCAGCCCATTTTGCCTTCGTGCTGGAAGGCGCCATGGTGCGGGCCGGACTCGAAGGCGGAGAAGCGCGGCTTCTGCAGGGCCGAACGATTGCCGCGCAGATGCTGGACGAGCTGTGACGGGTTCCGCCGAACGCTCAACGTTGATGATGTACCTGACCCGCTCTGCCCGGCAGATCGGGCGCAGCAGGCGGCGTGGGCGGGACAGTCGGGTGCCTTCGAGGACGAGCCTGTCCGGGACCCGCAGCCTGTCGGGGCCTGGACATCTGCCCGGGGCAGGCTGGGGTGCCGTTTTTGTGCTGGCCGCCTCGGTGCTGTGGGGGACTACGGGAACCGCGGCCACCTTTGCTCCGGCAGTGAGCCCACTGGCCATTGGTGCCGTGGCCATGGGTGTGGGCGGTCTTCTCCAGGCCCTGTACGCGGCCAGGCGGATCCGGGGCCAATGGCGGCTGCTGTTGGAGCAATGGCCGCTGGTGTCGTTGGGAGCGCTGGCCGTCGCTGTTTATCCCTTGGCTTTTTATACCTCCATGCATCTCGCCGGCGTAGCAGTGGGAACTGTGGTTTCCATCGGCTCGGCTCCCGTTGCAGCAGCAGTCATCGAGCGGTTTGCCGACAAGAAGCCGCTCACCCGCCGGTGGCTGGCCGGAGCACTGCTCGGCGTCGCGGGCGCGGCGCTGCTATCGGTTGCCGGACAGAGGCCCGGCGATGCTGGCGGCGCGAGTGGCACCGGCATGGAACCCGGTGTGGATTCCTGGGCGGTGCCCGCCGGTATCGTGTTGGGCCTGGTGGCGGGTGTGACATACGCCCTCTATTCGTGGGCGGCGCATCGCCTTATCGGCCGCGGACTGTCGGCGAGGGCCACCATGGGCACGGTTTTCGGAACGGGCGGGGTGCTCCTGATGCCGGTGCTCCTCCTGACCGGACGCGCACTCGTCGAATCCTGGACGAACGTCGGCGTTGGAGCCTACATGGCCCTTGTCCCGATGTTTGCCGGGTACGTCCTGTTCGGGTGGGGCCTGGCCCGGATCCGCGCGAGCACCGCCACCGGCCTCTCCCTGATTGAGACAGTGGTGGCAGCGGTGCTGGCCGTGCTGGTTGTGGGGGAGCGGCTCCCGGCGGCGGGCTGGATTGGAGCGGCCGCCATCCTGGCCGGGTTGGTTTTCCTGCTTCCACGTGCGTCCGGGCACGGGGAGCCTGAAGATGGCGCAGGGCTGCCTCTTCCGTCCGAGCTACCCCGCCCGTCCATTCCGGCCAGGGCGACGGGGCGTCGGCTTTCGCACCGCCAGGTAGATGCCCAGAGCCATCAGAAGGACCCCGCTGATAACAACTCCGATGATCTGCCCGCTGATACCCGCGATAAAGAGGACAAGGCCGAGCAAACCCGCGGCTGAACCGTAGTAGACACCTGACCTGAACCGGCGCGATGGGTACCCGGACAGCAGCTCCATCGCAAGGTGCGGGTCGTCGGCTATCAGCCGGAGCTCCAGCTCCTTGAGGAGCCGCCGCTCCTCTTCGGACATTGGCATTGGACGGCCTTGAAATCACACTTCTGGACTCTCGATATTGACCGTAGAAGCCTTGCCCCCTTCCGTCAAGCGACAGCCCCTTCCGGGGCGAGGCCGGGCCGCCGGTGGAGGACATTAGGCAACGTCGTAGAAAAGGGAATCTCCCAGCACCCTGACCCCTGCAGTCGGGACGTGGGCGGCCGGCCGGGACGCCGGCGTCAGGTGTTTCACCGGCAGCCCTGCGAGCAGGACGCAGTGGTCAGCAATGAGCCTACGGTGGCACCTCCACCAGAGGGTTTCGCTGCACATGATGGCGGTAGGGACATCACTTGCTTCGGCCACCAGCGCTGCCGCCGCTGCGCGAAAGTCATCACTGCGCATGTAGGAGGCGTAGGCGCGGAAGGAGTCGTTCCGCAAGGCCGTATCCGGCGATTCCGGCGGAAGCTTGCGGAATCCGCCCAAACGCCGCTCCCAGCGGTAGCTGATTCCGGCTTCCGGCAGCCACTCCGCCATCAGGTCCTTCCCGAAGTGCGGAAACTTGCGGCTGCCCGGGCCGATACGTACGTCCACCAGGGACACCACGCCCGCGGCCTTCAGCATCGCCTCGAAGCCGTCCTGGGAAGCCGTCCCGTGCCCTGCTGTATAGAGAACACCCACAAAAGCCATGATAGGCACGGGGGAGCGCCCGGCCGTGCCGACCCCGCTCAGGCCAGCCCCCCGCTCAGGCCGTCCTCCGCTCAGGCGGGCCGACGGCGGGACTGGACTACCGCCGTCGTAATTCTGCGAACTCAATCGACGGGACGATGGCGCCCGCGTCCCGCTCCACGAAATTGGTGCCCGGCGGCACAACGTCGTCAATTGCATCAAGGACGGACTCGCCGAGCTGGACGTCCGCGGCCTTCAGGTAGGCGGCCAGGTGCTCCTCGCTGCGCGGCCCGATGATCACGCTGCTGATGGCCGGGTGCGTCAGGGCGAAGCCGATGGAGAGATCCACCAGCGACAGCTCCAGCTTGTCGGCCAGCCGCGCCAGCGCATCGGCGGCATGGAGCTTCCGCTCGCTGGAGGGACCTGAAATGTCGTAGCGGCCCGGGAGTGAATGCACCCGGGTCGGTGCAGTGCCGGACTCCAGCACAAAGCTGCCGGACAGCCAGCCGCCGGCCAGCGGACCGTAGGCCAGCACGCCGAGCCCGTACTGCTGGGTGATCGGGAAGACGTCGCGTTCGTTGGCGCGCACCAGCATGGAGTATGGCACCTGGTTGCCGAGCGGCGGGATCAGGTGGTTGGTGGTGGCGAGCCACTGCGCCTCCACCAGCTGCGCCGGGGTGAACACCGAGGTGCCGTAGTACAGGATCTTTCCCTGCCTGATCAGGTCATTGAGGGTGGTGATCGTCTCCAGGACATCGGTGTTGTAGTCCGGCCGGTGCGCCTGGTACAGGTCGATCCGGTCAGTCTGCAGGCGGCGGAGGCTGCCCTCCACGGCCTGGGTGATCCAGCGCCGGGAGTTGCCGGAATGGGCTGGATTGGGACTCATCTGGCCGTGGAACTTGGTGGCCAGGAAAACGTCGTCGCGGCGTCCGCGCAATGCCCGCCCCACAACCTGCTCCGACTCTCCCTGGGAGTAGACGTCGGCGGTGTCGATGGCGGTGATGCCGGCGTCCAGTGCGGAGTGGATGATCCGGATGCTCTCGTCGGCTCCAGTGGGGGCGCCGGGCGGACCTCCGGTCCCCTCGCCGAAGTTCATGGTGCCCAGGGTCAGCGGGCTGATCGGCGTGCCTGACCGCCCGAACACCCGCAGTTCACTGAGGCTCATTTTCCGGTCTCCTCACAGTTCTTTGGCATGCAGCTTTTGACTCGTGCCCTTGATCGTCACGAGGCTACACAGATCGGCGCTGCTGCTGCAGAATTCCGCCTTAGTGCTTCTCTTTTCGACTTTTGGAGTAACGCTCGGGCCGGGTGTGACGTTTTGTGGAGCGCCGGCAGGAGTGGATGTCGCTTATATTGAGGGATGGGCACTCCCAGTAATGACGAGCAGTTCGTCAAGCTGCACGACATGATTATCGGCAGCGCAAACGTGAGCGCATTCCTTGGCGACCTGTCGGTCCTCGCCGCCTCGACTCTGGGGGAGACCGCACGTTCAAACATCGAGTGCGGCGTTACGCTCCGGCAGCGCAAGCGCAGCGCCACCGTAGCCGGAAGCAGCCCGCGCGCAACCCTGCTGGACAAGCTCGAGCAGGAACTGGGGCAGGGGCCGTGCCTGACAGCCCTGGAAACCATGAAGCCCGTGATCCTCGCGGACGTGGCAACAGACTCCCGCTGGCCCGAGTACCAGAAGCTCCTGCAAGACAACGGCTGTGCCAGCGTGCTGGGAGTTCCCCTGGCGCTGGACAACAGCCACGCAGCGGCGCTGAACTTCTTCGCTTCCCAACCGGGCCTCTTCACGGACGCGGTGGTGCGTCGTGCAGAAGGTTTTGCCGAACTGGCGGGACGGGCAGTACGGCTTGCGCTGAGGATCGCTGATGCCCAAAACCTGGCGGAGGACCTCACCGCAGCCCTGGAACACCGCACCGTGATCAATCTGGCCTGTGGTGTGGTGATGGCGCAAAACAGGTGCTCCCAGGAAGAAGCGATGGCCGTCCTCACGAAGGCTTCAAGCTACCGCAACCGGAAACTGCGCGACCTCGCCGGGGACATCCTGAACCAGGTCAGCTCGGGCACGGTCACCACTCACTTCGAGCCGTGACACGACGGCCTCCCTCCAGCCGACTCACAAACAGCCTGGGTTTCACCTGCGCGCCCGCCTGCAATAATCTGAACCAACGGTTGTGCGCGGGGTGCAAACGCCCGGTGCAACAGGCAGCACTGTAAGTTCGGGCCACATCACACCAGACGAGGCGGACACGAATGACGGCTTCAGACCAGCAGCACCTCCCATCGCCCGCGCCTGCGGACGCGCCGGGTTTTCCATCCCCTGCCGATGGGGGAGCCTATGAAGCTGCTGCCAGGGAGCCCGTTGACCCGCATCTCCTCCAGCGGTTGGCCGATGCCCACGGCGTGGGAACGTCATTCCAGGGTTGGGACGGGCTACCGCACTCTGTTGCCGAAGACACCTTAATCAAGGTCCTCGCTTCCCTCGGGGTGCGGGCGGACACCAACCAGCTCATCGAAGAAGCACTGGCGGAAGCTGAACTGGCGCCATGGCGGCGCATGCTGCCGCCCGCCGTCGTAATCCAGCAGGGCGAGCCGGCACAGGTCCCGGTGCACGTGCGCGACGGCGCAACAGCTCAGCTGACCATCGTGCTTGAGGACGGCGCCGGGTCCCGGAATGGCGTCCAGCAGGACCTTTGGGTCCAGCCGCGGGATATCGACGGCGTTGCCATCGGACGAGCGACCTTTGCCCTTCCGCAGGATTTGCCGTTGGGATGGCACACCCTGCACGCAGAATCCGAAGGTGCCACCGCGACGGCCACACTGGTAGTGGTGCCCGCACGGCTGACCACCGCAGCTCCGCTGGAGGAGCGCCGGGGCTGGGGACTGGCGACCCAGCTTTATTCCGTGCGCTCCAGGCGGTCCTGGGGCATCGGCGACTTCTCGGACCTGGCTGACCTGGCCGCCCTCAGCGGCACCCGCGGGGCGGACTACGTACTGGTCAACCCCTTGCACGCCGCCGAGCCGGTTCCACCCGTGCAGCCATCGCCCTATTCGCCGTCCACCCGGCGGTTCTTCAACCCGCTGTACATCCGCATCGAGGCCATCCCCGAAGTGGCCTATCTCAAGCCGCGTAAGCGCGCCACGGTGGAGAAGCTCCACGAGGAGGTGGCCGGGCTGAACAAGGAGGGCAACCGGCTGGACCGCGACGCCGCCTACGCCGCAAAGCTCCAAGCACTCGAGCTGCTCTACCATGCACGCCGGCCACCGGCCCGGCAGGCCGCCTTCGACGAGTTCTGCCGGATTTCCGGCCAGGGCCTTGACGACTTTGCCCTGTGGTCCGCCATCAGGGAGGACCTCCCGGCCGGGGACCCCTTTTGGTCCGATCCCGCCTGCGCCATCGGCACACCCCAGACTGAAGCGCTCCGGGAACGGCTCGCGGACCGCATCGGGTTCCACCGCTGGCTCCAGTGGATCTGCGACGAACAGCTCGAAGAAGCCCAGCGGGCCGCGCTCCGGTCCGGCATGCGCCTCGGCGTGGTCCACGACCTCGCCGTGGGCGTTGACCACAGCAGCGCCGACGCCTGGACACTCCATGACGTCCTGGCACCGGGCACCAGCGTGGGTGCGCCCCCGGACATGTACAACCAGCAGGGCCAGGACTGGGGCCAGCCGCCCTGGCACCCTGCCCGGCTGGCGGAGGCCGGCTACATTCCGTTCCGCAACATGCTGGCCACAGTGCTGCGCCATGCCGGCGGTGTCCGCGTGGACCATATCCTGGGCCTTTTCCGACTGTGGTGGATCCCGGCGGGAAACGCTCCCGGCGATGGTGCGTACGTGAAATACGACCACGAGGCACTGATCGGCATCCTGGCCCTCGAGGCGCAGCGCGCCGGGGCCGTGGTGATCGGGGAGGACCTGGGCACCTTTGAGCCGTGGGTCCGGGACTACCTTGCCGCCCGCGGCATCCTGGGTACCTCCATCCTGTGGTTTGAGTACGACGGCGATTCTCCCCTTGCGCCCGAAAAGTACCGCACGCAGGCGCTTGCCAGCGTCAACACGCACGACCTGCCGCCCACCGCCGGCTACCTCGCCGGGGACCACGTGGCCTTGCGCAGCGGCCTGGGCCTGCTGGAGCGCTCCGAGGCGGAGGAGCGTGCCGAGCACAACGCCTCGCTGGAAAAGATGTTTGCCCTGCTCAGAGAGCGCGGATACCTGCCCGAGGACGGGCCTGGAGGAGCTGCCGGACGCGAAGAGAGGACCATCGAGGCGCTGCACCTGCTGCTGGCCCAGGCGCCGTCGGTGCTGCTTGGTGTTGCCCTGGTGGATGCTGTGGGCGAGCGGCGGGTCCAGAACCAGCCGGGCACCACTGAAGCCCTTTACCCGAACTGGCAGGTTCCGCTGGCCGGACCGGACGGCCGGCCCGTTTTCCTGGATGATCTTCCAACGAACCAGCGGTTCAACTCGCTCTTGTCGGCGGTGGAGGAAGCCCTGCGCGGCTAGGGCAGGCGGGGGCAGTCTGCCCGGCTTTCCTGCCGGGTTTTGCCTGGGTTTACAACCAGCGTCAACAGTCAGGAGAGGTCGATGGGTGAAGGGCCAGTACTCGTTGTAGGCGGCACCGGCATGGTGGGCGGCCAAGTGGTCACGGAGTTGCTGAACCGGGGGAAGCAGGTGCGGGCACTCGTCCGGCCGGGCTCGGACGCGTCCCGGTTGGAATCTCGCGGCGTTGAGATTGCGCGCGGGGACATGATGGACGCGAACTCGTTGATCCGCGCGATGACCGGTGCCGATGCGGTGATCACCTCGGCTGCCGGCTATACCAGGCACCGGAAGGGCGACAACCCGGAAATCGACACGGTGGGCAACTCGAACCTCGCCGATGCCGCCAAACGTGCCGGGATCCGCCGGTTTGTCCTCACCAGCATCCTCACGTGCGACCAGACGCCGGAAGTCCCGCATTTTTGGCACAAACGGCTGATGGAGGACAGGCTGCAGGCCCTGGGCGTCCCCTTTGTTGCACTGCGTCCCGGGGCCTTCCTGGACCAGGTAACCCGGTTTGGCGGCGACCCCATCACCAAACACAAGGTCAGATGGTTCGGCTCGCCCGGAATCCCGCTGACCTTTGTGCTCACCCCGGATCTCGCCGGATACCTGGCCGCCGCCGTGGATGCCCCGGCAGTGGAGGGCCAGCGGATCGACATCGGCTGGGACAGGCCCATCTCCCTGCAGGAGTTCGCCGACATCGTGGAGCGGCTGACCGGCGAGGAGATCCGCGTCCAAACGGTTCCCGTTGGCGTGGTGCGGGCAGCGGGTGCGCTGATGGCGCCGGTCAACCCCATGGCAAAGGACTTGGCCGCCATGATGGGCTGGTTCCAGACCGGAAAGTACGTTGCCGACACAACCCGGCAGGCCGAGGTCTTTGGCCCTCCACCCACGGCAGAGGATGCGGTGCAGCGGCTCGTCACAAGCATGGGGCACGCCGTCAAGGGTTGACGACCCGCCTGGAGGCCGTTTGTCCAGCAACAACGCGAGGTCACTTTTAGCCCAATCCGATGGCTCGGAACGGCCAAAAATGACCTCGCGTTGCGCGTTGATAAGACCCTCTAGCCCGCGGTGATCAGGTGGGTGACGTGGTCGTAACGGAAGGTGACTGGGCCGCCGTCGTGCGCAAACGGAATGTTGCCGCCGTTCGGCACGCCGTTGGCGCCGTAGTTGACGTTCCAGGAGCGGTCCAGGGCGGCCTTAAACTCGTAGCTGCCCGCCGGCAGGTTCGGAACCGTCAGCTTCCACACGAGGTCGGCCTTATCCAGTGCCAGCTGTGCCTGGTCGCATTCGGGCAGCCAGTCGGCAGTGCAGCCCAGCTCAGACCCTAAACTTCCGGCCACCGAAACGGCCTGCGGCTGCTGCGACGCGTACACGGCGCTGAGCACGTGGGTGCTGTTGTCGTAGCGGAACGTGACAGGCCCGCCAGGGTGGTCCAACACAATGTTCGGCCCGTTGAAGGCGCCATCAGCTCCGTAGTTCACGTCCCAGTTGCCGTTGAGCGCGGCCTTGTACTCGTACTTTCCGGCGGGGAGATCAACGGCCAGGCGCCAGATGTCGTCCGCGGAATCCAGGACCATCATGGCCTGGGCGCACGCAGGGTCCCACGGTTCAGCGCAGCCCATGGCCTGGTTCAGGGAGCCTGCCACCGTAACCGAATCCGGCTGCGGCGCGGCGCCCACCGAAACAGTCCGGACTTCGCTCGAGACGTTGAAACCCGGGCCGGACATGGTTGCGCGGTACTTGATCTGGGTACCATCCGCCAGCGCCGACACGTCATCCTTCACGGAGTACACCGGGGAGGAGTCGTCCGAACCCACCGCGGTCCAGTCCCCGCCGGCCACGCTGCGTTCAAAGGCCACCACATGGCTGGCCTTTTCCGGGTCGGCTGTGGCGCTGAGCTCCACGGAGCCCTTCACGCTGCTGCCCTCCACGGGCTTCTGCAGCGTAAGGACTGGTGCAGGAACCGTTGCTGCACGGCTCTGTGAGGTTGCGGTGTGCCCGCCGTTGTCCAGCACAGTGGCGCGGTACTCCACCGGCGAGCCGGCATCCAACGCTGCCACGTCGTGGAACACCTGGTACGGCGCCGTGTCGTCGGTGCCGATAGGCTGCCACCCGCCGCCTGCTGTCCTGGCCTCGAAGGTGACCTCGTAGAACGACGAGGCATCGACGTCGGCCGTCACCTTAATCCGCCCGTTGTCGCCTTGGGCAGGGACCGGCTCCTGGAGGACGACGGCGGGCGCCGCCTTGGAGTGCGGAATCCGGCCGGAGGACTGGTAAACCACGGCGGAAAGCGGTGGAACGCTGACCGTGAGCTTGCCCTCTGCCGAAGTTTTGGCCTCATCCGCGCCTTCGCCGTAGATCCTGGTGTAGGTGCGCTTGGCGATGTAGGTGGGCACCTCCGCGGTCCGCGGCTGCTCGCTGTTGTTCAGGGCAACCACGTACTCGCGCTGGTCCTCGGCGTCAGTACGGGAGAAGGCGTAGATGCCGGGACCGTCCGAAGCGTACCTGTGCTGGTGGGCGCCGTCGCGCAGCGCCGGGTGCTCCTTGGTCAGCCCTGCGAGCTGGCTGATCTTGGCGTACAGCGGGTGCCCGGGATTGAAGTTGTCCGTGGCGTGCGTGGCATCAGTGCCCAGCAGGTCGTCGTCGAGATACTCCGGCACCTGGCTGGCGAACAGCGTCTGCCGGGCATCCTGGTCACCGCCCGGGCCGGTGAAGCCCTGTTCGTCGCCGTAATAGATCACGGGGTTGCCGCGGGAGAAGTACATCAGCTCGTGGGCGAGCTGGTCGCGGGCCACCTGCTCGGCGTCTGTTGATCCAGGGTTGTCCGCGGCGATGAAGCTGCCGATGCGGCCCATGTCGTGGTTGCCCAGGAAAGTGGGGAGCTGATAGACGTTCGAATCGGCATCGGTATACCAGTCGTCACCCGCGAAGAACGTTTCCAGGGCGGTGGCGGCCTGGCCCTTGGAGGCGAAGTTGCGCGCTGCGTCCTGGAAGGGGAAGTCCAGCACTGCCTGCATGTTGTTCCGGGTGGTGAACTGCGAGGTGAAGCTCTTGGTGGTGTCGAATACCTCGCCGAACATGAAGAACTCGTCCTTGCCCTGTTCTTTGGCGTAGTTAAGGACGTCCGGGCCGAATTCCTGCCAGAACTCGTTGTTGACGTGCTTCATGGTGTCGATCCGGAAGCCGTCTACGCCGAACTTGCCGATCCAGGTTTTGTAGATGTCCTTCATCCCGTTCACCACCTTGGGGTGCTCAGTGAAGAGGTCATCCAGGCCGAAGAAGTCACCGTAGAACGAGTCCTCGCCCACAAAAGTGGTGTCGCCGCGGTTGTGATACAGCGTGGGATCGTTCAGCCAGTCCGGAACCTTGAGGTGTTCTTCGTTTTTATCGAGTCGTGGTTTGTAGGGGAATGATGTTTCCGGATCGAGTGCGGGGAAGCTGTCCGAGCCGGCGTAGTCGCGGTCATCGAACTCCTTACCGTCGGCTGTCTTGTAGGGCACTGCATCCTTGGAGGTGTATCCCTTGCGCGCGGCTCCCTCGTAGCCAATAACGTCAGCCGTGTGGTTGGTGATGATGTCGAAGTACACCTTCATGCCGCGCTTGTGGGCCTCGTCAATCAGGGCCTTGAGTTCGTCGTTGGTGCCCAGATGGGGATCGATCTGGGTGAAGTCCGTGACCCAGTAGCCGTGGTAGCCGGCCGACTTGTCCTCGGGCTGGACTGCCTTGTTCTTGAAACTGGGGGTCAGCCAGATGGAGGTAGTGCCCAAGCCCTGGATGTAATCGATCTTGTCCAACAGTCCGGTGAGGTCGCCGCCGTTGTAAAAGCCCTTCTTGGTGGGATCGAAGCCTGACACCATGGGATCACTGCCCAGTCCGCCGTCGTCGTTGGTGGTGCTCCCATTGCTGAAACGGTCAGCCATAACGAAGTAGAAGTTCTCGTCCGTGACTGGCGCACGCAGGCTGTGCAGGGCCGACGCCGATCCCGGGTTTTTGTTGCCATGGCCATTCCCGCCGGGGTCATTGGTGCCCGGGGCGGCTTGGGCGGGAAGAGCCGTGGCAGAAAATGCAACCATTGCGGCCACCAGGGCGGCCGCCGTGCGTGTTGTGGTTCTGGCTGTGCTTGGAGTCCGGACGCCCTTTATGGGACGGCTGCGGGTTTGATGAGGTGTGGAGGTTGATGTGCTGCTCGTTCCGGCGCATGGGGATGCGCCTGGGAGGGTGCGGAATTTCAAGGAAGAGACCTTTCCTGGTAGCTGCGCTGCTGTACAGGCTTGCCGGGGCAAGGGGGTGGACCTGCGTCCGATGGGTCAACAAGGCCGGCTTGGCCCTGTGAACCACGTCACAACTGTAAGCGCTTGCACTGAATAACTCCAGCGTTTAGGAAAAGCCTCGAAACCTGTTCTTTGATGCTGGCGGGCGGATCTTGTGCCTGCTGGCCTTACAGTCCTGGAGCAGGCACGAGGGCAGTGGGTGAGGGGGTTTGCAGGTCGTGGATCAAGGGACCGGGGAGACCGCTGGCCGGGTCCAGCTCGAAGGTGGCGATGTTGTCCGAGCGTTCATGGGCAACATGGAGCCAGTTACCTCGCACGATGTGGTGGCGCGGCCAGTCCCCTGCGCTGGGGAAGTCCTGGACGGGCAGCAGCTCCGTCCCTTCGGCAGCGACATCCAGCACGCTGACTATGTTGGAACCGCGGACACCCACGTACGCGTGCTTTCCCTCCCGGTCGACGCAGATTTCTGCTGCGGAGTCGTCAGGCAAGCTGCCCCTGGAGGTTGCCGGGCCGCGGAAAACGAGTTCAAATGTCCCGGCCTCGGGACGGACCACGAAGACCTCGATGGAGTATTCCGAAACCACAAAAACGTTGCCGCTGGCGTGCTGTACCAGGTGGCGTGGCCCACAGCCATAGGGGAGGGCCACCTCGTGGTCTGCTTCCAGTCCCAATCCGGGCACGTAGTTCCAGATGCGGAGGGTGTCGTGCCCGAGGTCGGTTGTCATGATCCGCCCGTCCTGCAGCATGAGGCTTGCGTGGGCGCGGCTCTGCCGGCGCTCGCCCGGGGTCTGGGCGGAGTGTGGATCCACTGAAGCGGGCGCCGGGAAGCGGGCCGTGATGGCGCCGTCGGAATCCAGTTCATAGAGCAGTACTTGGCCATCTCCCCAGCAGGTGGCGGTGAGGAAGCGACCCTGCGGGTCCACCGCCACATGGCACGTCGCTTCTCCGGCGGGTTGCGGGTCGCCCAGGGGCTCAAGACCGAAATCGCCTGCTCGCCGGAAGGCCCGTACCATCTTGCGCTGCTCGGCGACGGCGTAGACCACGGGCATTGCGGGGTGGACAGCAACGAACGACGGCGAATCCGCCTTGGCTGCCGTGCCCAGCCATTCCAAGGTCCCGTCCGGGTGGGCGGACAAGGCTCCGATTCCTTCTGCCCGGCCGCCGCCGTCCGGGGTGTAGGTGCCGGTCCAGATAATGGGGTGCTGGGCGGGGGAAGTCATGGGTCCATCCTGCCAACAAAGTGACCGCATTCAAGGGAACTACGGTTTAGCATTGGATTCCAGCCACGGCAAAAGGAGGTGAGTCCCATTCCTGCTTCATCAGTTTCGGGTACTCCCTTGTTGTGCCGCCTGTGCCGCCACGGCCAGTTCGGATAGGCCGCTGGAAGACGCGCGAGTGCTGCTGGCCCATCGAAAGGCGTTCCCATGCCGCGTCCCGCATTACCTGCTCGTCCACATTTTGCCAACATTGTCACCCTGCTGAGGGCGGCCGGCTGCGTTTTCGCTGAGGAAGAAGCGCAGTTGTTGTTATCCGAAGCATCCAGTCCCGAAGCGCTCACCGAATGGATTGGCCGCCGTGTTTCCGGCGAGCCGCTCGAATTTATTGTTGGCTGGGCCGGGTTTTATGGTCTTCGCATTGCTGTTGATCCCGGTGTCTTTGTCCCGCGCCGGCGCACCGAACTGCTTGTTTCTGAGGCTGTGGCCCTGCTGAGGCAGCGCCTCCCTGAGGGTGGGGAGGCCGGTGTAGTTATCGATCTTTGTTGTGGATCCGGAGCTGTTGGTGTTGCGGTTGCTGCCCAGGTGCCCGTCATGGAGCTTCACGCCGCCGACATTGACTCCGTTGCGGTGGCCTGCGCACGCCGCAACCTTGCGCCTGTGGGCGGGCAGGTCCATCAAGGGGATCTTTACACCGCGCTTCCCTCCCGGCTGCGGGGACGGGCGCAGGTTATTGTGGTGAACGCGCCCTACGTGCCCACGGACGTGTTGCCGACCATGCCGCCTGAGGCCAGGATCTATGAGCCGCGGATCTCGCTGGATGGCGGCCCGGACGGTTTGAGCCTCCACCGCCGGGTCATCGGCGAAGCGTCTGATTGGCTGGATGAGGCCGGTTATCTCGTCATTGAAACCAGTGAGCGACAGGCAGCCGGAACTGCTTCCATAATGGCCGCCGCAGGGCTGGCGGCACGAACTGTTCACTCGGAGGAGCTGGATGGAACGGTAGTGGTTGGCACTTTCCGCTCGCAGTAGTGCACCGCTTCCGGCGTCTCTTCCTGCGTTTCGAGGATGCGGCTTCCTGCGGGGGCGGCGGATTTCTGATGCGTGGAGACTGCCGGAGAATCTGCTTGCTGACTAGGGAAATAATTGAATGAGGTCCAGGAAGCGGGCTCACTGTCAAATGTCCTCGTCTTGCAGTCCCGCACGCTTTCCCCCTCAGCAGACGTAGTCCTTACCCCTGTGCGGCCAGAGCCCGCCTTTGCCTAGAGCCACTCTAGTTTGGCGCTCCGGTTCGCTGGCAGGCCGCCTACGCCGGTGCTTTTGCCGCATATGGGCCACGGCCGGGCCGCTAACCCTGCTATTGCCAGGCGGCAGAAGGAGGCCGAGGCTTCAGTTGTTGGGGCTCCTGTATTGGGCGGCGATTGAGAGCCCAATCAAAGTCCGTGTGCGTACCGTCCCACTGTTGAGCCGGACCAAAGACACCCTGCAAAAAGTCTCGGCTGTCGGTGCACGTGCCCGATGCAGCGCTGAGGTTCCGTTTTTGCCCCGGGGTTTATTCGCGGGGTGTTGGTGGTGGGGGTGGTTTGAAGTAGGTGTTTTGTTGGGGTTTTTGGTGGGGGTCGAGGTGTTTTGGGGG
>NZ_VHIJ01000008.1:0-41296 GCF_006680095.1 Pseudarthrobacter sp. B4EP4b
TCCGTGGGGTGGCCGTCATCAGGGGTGGGGGTTTGCGAGTTCATACCTCGATCCTTCCGTCCGCGGCGCTTCCGCTCTACTGGGGGACACCCTGAACGGTCCCTGAGTGGCCCCCGGTTCAGGCCGGAACGGGGTCCGGGCAACCCTGATCCGTGTTTGGATTGATCCATGACAACCGCCCCCATCCGGCCCCCGCTAGTCCGGCGCAGCGACCGCTTTATCGCGGGCGTCTGTTCCGGCCTTGCCGCGCACCTGGGCTGGCCGGTCCGCAACGTGCGGGTGGGCATGGCCCTAGCAACACTGGCGGGCGGTGCCGGCATCGTCTTCTATGCCTGGCTGTGGATCATGGTGCCCACGGCGGACGAAAGCGCCCGGCGGCAGGCGCGCCGCCCGACGTCGCCCATTGCGCCTGCTGTGAGCCAGGCCCCCGTCCAGGCAGCTGTTCGCAGCGATGTTCGGGGTTGGGCCCCTGGCCGTGTCCCGGCCGCCGGACCTGGCATGCCAACTTCAGTTATGCCAGGTGCCGGCACCTACCCGCCCGGTCCGGAAGACCCCGCGTATGCCGCGCCCGGTGACTTCGCCGGAACCACTGCGGCGGCAGCACGGCCCCCCTGGTTCCAGTTCCGTGAAATGCGGTACGGCAAGGAAATCCTGCTCGGCGCCGGGCTGCTGCTGGTGGCCGGCATCCTGATCGCCCAGATCCTCGGCGTCGACGTTCCGCTGGGCACCCTGATTCCGGCTGCAGCGGTCCTGGGCGGGGCCTCCATCGCGTGGATACAGCTGGACGAAACCCGCCGTGCGGGCCTCGTGGACAAAACCAAGGCGGACCAGGCCGGCGGGTGGGCACGGCTCGCTGCCGGCCTGGCACTGGTGGTGGCCGGCGTCCTGGTGATGGTGTCCGGCTCCGGTTCCTGGGAACAGACCTGGCTGGCTCTGCTGGCCTCCGTGGCTGTCCTTGGCGGCGTGGTGCTGGTCCTGCTCCCGTGGGCCCTGAAATTCTGGCGCGACCTTGAGGCGGAACGTGCAGGCCGGATCCGGGAAACCGAGCGGGCGGAGATCGCAGCCCACCTTCATGACTCCGTGCTGCAGACCCTGGCCCTGATCCAGCGGCGGGCGTCCAACGAGCACGACGTCGTCCGGCTGGCACGTGCCCAGGAACGGGAGCTGCGGGGCTGGCTCTTCGCCGATCCGGAGAAGGATGCCGGGCAGCTCTCGGACCGGATCAAGGCTGTTGCTGCCGAGGTGGAGGACCTGCTGGGCAATGCCGTGGAGGTGGTGAGCGTGGGGGACACTGCAGTCACCGAGGGCCACGAGGCCCTGATCCAGGCCAGCCGTGAGGCAATGCTGAACGCCTCCCGGCACGGCGGCGGGACCGTCTCGGTATACCTGGAAGTATCCGGGGACCGGGCTGAGATCTTCATCAAGGACCGTGGCCCGGGCTTCGAACTGCAGCACGTGCCGGAGGACCGTCTGGGTGTCCGGGAATCCATCATCGGCCGGATGAACCGCCATGGCGGCACCGCCACCATTACCAGCACCACGGACGGCACGGAAGTGCGGCTCGGTTACCCGGCCGCTGCGCAGGCCGAGAAGCCATCACAAAGTACGGAAGGCAAAGCATGAACACCACGCAGGGAGCCGGTACGGGCCCCGTCCGGCAGGCCACACCAGTCCGGGTGGTGATCGTCGACGACCATGCGATCTTCCGCTCCGGCCTGAAGGCGGACCTTGATCCGAGTATCCACGTGGTGGGGGAAGCAGCAACGGTGGAGCAGGCCATTGACGTGATCGCCCGGGAACGCCCGGAAGTTGTGCTGCTGGACGTCCATCTGCCCGGCGGCCTCGGCGGTGGAGGACGGGAAGTCATCGCCGGCTCGGCCGCGCTGCTGTCCAGCACCAGGTTTCTTGCGCTCAGCGTTTCGGACGCCGCGGAGGATGTTGTGGCCGTGATCCGGGCCGGCGCCCGGGGTTATGTCACCAAGACCATCTCCGGGAAGGAAATCACCGATGCCGTATACCGGGTGGCCGGGGGAGACGCCGTTTTCTCCCCGCGCCTGGCAGGTTTCGTGCTGGACGCCTTCGGCACCGCCCCGGCAGACATCGCTGATGACGAACTGGACAGGCTCTCAGCCCGCGAACTCGAAGTGATGCGGTTGATAGCCCGCGGCTACAGCTACAAGGAAGTGGCCAAGGAGCTCTTCATCAGCATCAAGACAGTGGAGACTCACGTTTCCGCGGTGCTCCGCAAACTCCAGCTCTCCAGCCGCCACGAACTCACCAAGTGGGCCGCCGAGCGCCGCCTCCTCTAGCCCAGCCAAACGCTCTCTCACTTAAAGCGCCCTTTTTCCCGACGCTCCATCACTTGATGCGCCTTAAACCGGAACGCTCTATCACTCTCCTGAAGAGAGTGATAGAGCGTTTTGGTTTTTCCAGCGTTAAGTGATAGAGCGTTCCGGTTTTTCCCGCGTTAAGTGAGAGAGCGTCCTACTGGGCTTTGCCCAGGAAGTCCTGCAGCCGCTGCACGCCGGTAGCGAGGTCTTCGTCTCCCAAGGCGTAGGAAAGGCGGAGGTAGCCCGAGGGCCCGAACGCCTCACCCGGAACTACTGCCACCTCAACCTCATCCAGTATCAAGGCAGCCAGTTCGGCGGAGGTCTGCGGCGTGGAGGTGCCGGACGCCGTCGGGAATTCCTTACCCAGCAGCGCGCGGACGTCCGCGTACACGTAGAAGGCACCCGTCGGCGTCGGGCATTCCACGCCTTCGATGGCGTTGAGCCCGGCGACGATGGCCTTGCGGCGGCGGTCGAAGGCCACCTTCATCTCGTCGACGGCGGTCAGCGGTCCGGACACGGCCGCGAGGGCGGCGATCTGCATGATGTTCGAAACATTGGACGTGGCGTGTGACTGGAGGTTGGTGGCGGCCTTGATTACGTCCGCCGGGCCGATCATCCAGCCCACGCGCCAGCCGGTCATGGCGTAGGTCTTGGCCACACCGTTCAGGATGACCACCTTGTCGCCCAGTTCCGGGGCGGCGGTGGCGATGGAGGTGAAGGGAACGCCGTCATAGGTCAGGTGCTCGTAGATCTCGTCCGTGACAACCCACAGACCCTTGGCGGCGGCCCACTTGCCGATCTCCGCCACCTGCTCCGGCGAGTAGACCGAGCCGGTGGGGTTCGACGGCGAGACGAACAACAGGATCTTCGTTTTGTCGGTGACCGCGGCCTCAAGCTGCTCGACGGTCACCAGGTAGTCCTGCTCGGGGCCGGCGAAAACCTCCACCGGCACACCGCCGGCGAGCCGGATTGCTTCCGGGTAGGTAGTCCAGAACGGGGTGGGGACGATGACCTCATCACCCGGATCCACCAGCGTGGCGAAGGTGTTGTAGACGGCCTGCTTGCCGCCGTTGGTCACCAGGACCTGGGAAGGGTCGACGGCGTAGCCGGAGTCGCGCAGAGTCTTCTCGGCAATGGCTTTCTTCAGCTCTGGCAGCCCGCCGGCAGGGGAGTAGCGGTGGTACTTCGGCTGGCCCGCCGCTTCGATGGCGGCCTGGACGATGTAGTCCGGGGTGGGGAAGTCGGGTTCGCCGGCGCCGAATCCAATAACCGGCCGGCCTGCTGCCTTCAGCGCCTTCGCCTTGGCATCAACAGCAAGGGTGGCGGATTCGGCAATTGCGGATATGCGCTTGGAAACGCGGGCGGCAGACATGGCAGGTCCGTTCTTCGCTTGCAGCCCGGAGGCTGGAATGTGGGATTCGACGAGTTCTACTCTATGCTGTTCAGCGGACCCTCCGGGTTGCCGGTTTTGAATGTGACTGCCTTGCAGCCAGCTTCAGCAAAGGCGTCGGGAAGGGCCGGAAACGGGCCGGTTCGACGAACGCGAAGTTGTTGCGTAGACTGGTTCACCGGTGTTGAAAACACGGATGATGACGTGCGCCCCAGTACAAGCTGGCGGTTCGTTGTGGTCAGGGTGGGATTCACTCCATAGGGTAGTGGCGCAATTGGTAGCGCAGCGGTCTCCAAAACCGCAGGTTGCAGGTTCGAGTCCTGTCTGCCCTGCGCAAGCTGTCCCGGGCGAAAAGCCCGGGGCAAGCGCAGCAACCATGGTTCTGATCAGGGCCGGGTAATCCAACATTGCAAAGATGAGCGAGGACCAGGTGACCGAAACAGCTGCCAGCAGCTCCAAGGGCCGCCCAGCTAAGAAGGACGCCAAGGCAAGCTTCTTCGCCCGCATTGCACTCTTTGTCCGCCAGATCATCGGCGAACTGAAGAAGGTTGTTGCACCAACCCGCAAGGAACTGGTCAATTACACGCTCGTGGTGCTGGTGTTCGTGGCCATCATGATGGTCATCGTCAGCCTGCTGGATATCGGTTTTGGAACTGTTGTTCAGTGGGTCTTCGCCGGAACCGGCCCCGGGGACAGCTAAGGCTGAACCATCCGCAGCTGCGTGTTCCGTCCGGGAAAACCGGAGGGAACACCGGTGTGCGGAATTGAGCCATTTAAATAGGCATGTTAGGCAATGAGGAAGCAGGAGACCAAGTGTCTGAGCAGGAGCTCGAGGTAACCGAGACTGAGCTGGAAGAGTCCGCGGACATCACGGCAGAAGCCGGTGACGAGTCTGAGGTTGATTCCTCCGCGCCCGAAGCCAACGACGCCGATTCCGACGATGACGCCGACTCTGATGACTTTGACGCAGAGTCCGAGGACGAGGCCGGCTCCGGGGAAGAGTCCGCCGACGCCCTCGCCGCCGCCGCAGCCAAGGCCGATGTTGACCCCGCCGAGGAGTTCAAGGCCAAGCTTCGCCGCCAGGAGGGTGACTGGTATGTCATCCACTCCTACGCCGGGTACGAAAACCGCGTGAAGGCCAACCTGGAGACCCGCATCCAGACCCTGGACATGGAAGATTACATCTTCGAAATCCAGGTGCCCATGGAAGAAGTCGTTGAGATCAAGAACGCCCAGCGCAAGGTCATCAACCGCGTCCGTATCCCCGGCTACGTCCTGGTCCGCATGGACCTGACGGACGCCTCCTGGGGCGCCGTCCGGCACACCCCCGGTGTCACCGGCTTCGTGGGCAACGCCCACAACCCGGTTCCGCTGCGCCTGGACGAGGTCTTCTCCATGCTCGCCCCGGTCTTCGAAGAAGAGCAGGCCGAGAAGGGCAAGCCGGTCAACAAGCAGAACCAGGCTCCCGTGGACGTGGACTTCGAAGTTGGCGAGTCCGTCATCGTCAAGGAAGGTCCCTTCGAGACCCTTCCCGCCACCATCTCCGAGATCAAGGTCGAATCCCAGACCCTCGTGGTGCTGGTTTCCATCTTCGAGCGCGAAACGCCTGTCACGCTGGCGTTCAACCAGGTCACCAAGATCTGATTTCCCGAGAATTCGTCCCGGCGCTGCCCGCTTAGCAGCACCGGAACGGCCGGCCGCCTCGCCATGGCGGCCAAAAACCTGAGGCACGCTCCTGTGTCCCAGGACGTTATTGAGAGAAGGACCCTACATTGGCTCCCAAGAAGAAGGTCACCGGCCTCATCAAGCTGCAGATCCAGGCAGGTGCCGCTAACCCGGCTCCGCCGATCGGTCCTGCGCTTGGCCAGCACGGTGTCAACATCATGGAATTCTGCAAGGCGTACAACGCCGCGACGGAAGCCCAGCGCGGAAACGTCATCCCCGTGGAAATCACGGTCTATGAGGACCGTTCCTTCACGTTCATCACCAAGACCCCGCCGGCTGCAGAGCTCATCAAGAAGGCTGCAGGCGTCGCCAAGGGTTCAGCTACCCCGCACACCGTCAAGGTTGCCAAGCTGACCCAGGCCCAGGTCAACGAGATCGCCTCCACCAAGATGGAAGACCTCAACGCCACCAGCCTCGAAGGCGCAGCGAAGATCATCGCCGGCACCGCCCGCTCCATGGGCATCACTGTCGAGGGTTAGTCGCACCCGCCGCCTCTGAACCGGGCTCGGGAAACCGATCACGACGACGGGCGGCACCGCCGGGACACCGGCACCATCAAAACTGAAATGTTGGACATCCGGCACGGATAACGGGTCGGAGCACCAACTGTGGCAGGGCCCAGCGCGGTCCGCAGACCACAACTGCACAAGGAGAAACAAGCAGCATGGCAAAGCGCAGCAAAGCATATGAGGCAGCAGCCGCCAAGATCGACGGCGAGAAGTTCTACGCACCGTTCGAGGCAGTGACGCTGGCCAAGGACACCAACCCGTCCAAGTTCGACGCCACCGTTGAGGTTGCATTCCGCCTCGGCGTGGACCCCCGCAAGGCTGACCAGATGGTCCGCGGCACGGTCAACCTGCCCCACGGCACCGGTAAGACTGCCCGCGTCCTGGTTTTCGCCACGGGTGACAAGGCTGAGGCAGCAATCGCTGCCGGCGCCGACTTCGTTGGTTCCGATGACCTGATCGAAAAGATCGCCGGCGGCTGGACCGACTTCGACGCCGCCGTCGCCACCCCTGACCTCATGGGCAAGGTTGGCCGCCTCGGTAAGGTCCTGGGTCCGCGTAACCTGATGCCGAACCCGAAGACGGGCACCGTGACCCCCGATGTCACCAAGGCCGTCAACGACATCAAGGGTGGAAAGATCGACTTCCGCGTCGACAAGCACTCCAACCTGCACTTCATCATCGGCAAGGTGTCCTTCGACGCCATCAAGCTGGCTGAGAACTATGCAGCAGCTCTGGAAGAGGTGCTTCGCCTGAAGCCGTCCGCTTCCAAGGGCCGCTACATCCAGAAGGCCACGGTTGCCACCACGTTCGGTCCCGGCATCTCCGTTGACCCCAACGTCACCAAGGTTCTGACCGAGGCCTAAATCCTCGTCTGAACCATCTGCTGCGTACTTTCCGCAGCAAACAGAACCGCCCGGCGCTTGCCGGGCGGTTCTTGTTTTAACTGGCGGTTCCATGATGCCCGCGGGAACCTATCCGCACGGGCACGTTCGACGCCTAAGCTATGGAAATGGCCGCACCGGATCCGGAACCATCCGCAGCAGAAAACGCAGTACTGACCATAGCCGCCGTCGAGGTGCCGCCCGCTGCCGGGCCTGAACACGGGGGAGCACAACTCAGTGCCGCATTCCGGGAGTGCCACAGCCTGCGGGTGGCCCATGAACTGGCCCTCTGGGGCAACCTTGACCGCTGCCCCACCTTGCCCGAGGCAATGGAGTACTGGCGTGGCAGCGACTACGAGGAACGCCACCTCTACCTGGCCCGGCGTGGAACTGAACCCGTGGGCCTATGCTCGGTGACGCTTCCGTTGCGCGAGAACACCCACACCGCCGGAATTGACGTCCTCATCGCCCCCGCCCATCGCCGCCAAGGCCTGGGGCGTGCTCTCCTTGCCCACGCCGAAGCCGTTGCCAGGTCACGCGGCAGGACCTCACTGGACGCCTACCACGAAGTGCCCTTGGACAGGACAGGCGGCGGCTCCCTGCTGCCGGCCAAATCAGGGGCGGGCGGCCTGCCGGTGAATGATCCGGCCGTGGGCTTCGCTGTTGCCGCCGGTTATGAACTGGAGCAGGTGGAACGCTCCAGCCGCCTGGAGCTGCCCGTGCCGGAGGACGTGCTGGACCTGTTGGAAGCCGGGGCCGCACCGAAGGCCGGGGAATACACCTTGACCGGTTGGGATGACACCTGCCCGGAGGACCTTGTGCAGGCCTATGCCCGGCTCAAGGCAACCATGAGCACCGATGTTCCCATCGCCGGACTGGACTGGGAACGCGAGGACTGGGATACGGCGAGGGTCCATGAGGAGGAACAGACGCTCCTGCGCGGTGGTGTCCAGTCCGCCGTCACAGCTGCGGTGCACCGGACCACGGGGGAACTGGTGGCCTACACGGTCCTGAACTGGCGCCCCGGGGTCCCGGAATCCGTTGCCCAGCAGGACACCCTGGTGACGGAGGAACACCGTGGCCGGCGCCTGGGCATGCTCGTCAAAATAGCAAACCTGCGGCGGGCACAAGCGAGATGGCCAGCGGCGAGTTCGGTCGTGACATGGAATGCCAACGAAAACCAACATATGCTGGCCATAAATATCGCACTTGGATTCAAACCTGCAGGTTATGAAGGCGAGTGGCAGAAACGGCTGGGATGATGCGCCTATGGCAAGAGACGTAAAGATCGAGCAGCTTTGGATTCCCGACTCACTGGACGCGCCGGACGCAGCTGACTTCCTGGCCGCCGTCGAGGTAGGCCGGAAAGTCCGCATGCAGACCTGGGGGAGCGATGACCTCGCCTACGGCCCCCTGGAGAAGCTGCTTGAGTTCCAGGACCCTTACGAGCGGCAGCTCATTCTCGTGGCCAAGGTGGACGGGGAGATAGTGGGCACTGTCGATATTGCCCTGCCCCTCACTGACAACCTGGACCTGGCGGAGTTCACCCTCGACATCCTCCCCGAGTTCCAGCGCCAGGGAGTGGGGCGGAGGCTGCTGCAGGCAGCGGAACAGCTGGCCCGCGAGGAGGGCCGCACCATGATCCTGGTGGACACCAACCACCCGGGCGCTTCCCTGCATGAATTTGAACGCGCCCAGCTGGTCCCCGGTACGGGGCAGGGCTTTGTGCCGCTCGAAAGCCGGGAAGTGGAGTTCGCCCAGCGCACCGGTTACACGCTGCAGCACATCGAACAGTTCAGCTCCTGCGCGTTGCCGCTGGACACCAAGCTTGTGGCCGACCTGCAGGCGGAAGCGGATGAGGCCAACAACGGGCGGTACCGGCTGCACCACTGGACGGACCGCTGCCCGGAGCAGTGGCTGGAGGCGGTCGCGGCCTTGGAGAACCTGGCCGGGGCCGACGTCGATCCGGCCTTGGATGCGCCCGTTGAGCAGGAGATGGTGTTCGACGGCGCCATCCTCCGGGAGGCCGAAGAAGTCGCCATTGCCCAGGGCAGGCGGACCGTGGTCACCGCCGTCGAACACCTCGCCACCGGAACCCTGGTGGGTCTGACCACCATCACTGTCCTGGCGCACCGCGCCGACGTCGTCTTCCAGGACGACACCCTGGTCCTGCAGGAACACCGCGGCAACAAGCTTGGCCTGCTGATCAAGGTGGCCAACATGGAGCGGCTTACCGAGCAGTTCCCGGACGCGCGCGTCATCTACACCTGGAACGCCCCGGAAAACCGGTACCTCCTGACCGTGAACAAGCAACTGGGCTTCCAGACAGCAGGAGTCACAGGGATCTGGCAGAAGGAGCTCCCGCACCTGCACACCAGCACCAGCTAGGGCTTCGATTTGGCGGTCTCCGTGGCTCTCCCGTAGACTGGGATGACCAAAGACCGTCGGTTGTTGGAAATCCACTCTCTCGAGCATGACTCAACTCTGTGTTGTGCGCGGGAGATGCAGTGGGTTTCTGGACGAAGGACCCTCAACGCAGGGCGGCCGGCGCAGGTGAACGAAGCAAAGCTCCATGGACTGATCTGTGTTGAGCCAAGCCCCGTGCATCTGCGCGGGGCGTTTTTAGTTTTAGCTCTCTTGAGCGGGGACCGTCGCATACCGGCACTATCCCCGGAAGGAGGGTTATGGCAACGCCTACCAAGGTTTCAGCAGTAGCTGAGATCACTAACGATTTCAAGGAATCGAACGCCGCTGTCCTGACCGAATACCGCGGGCTCACCGTTGCACAGCTCAAGCAGCTGCGTGTTTCTCTCGGCCAGGACACCAAGTTCGCGGTCGTCAAGAACACCCTGACCGCCATTGCAGCCAAGGAAGCCGGCGTCGAAGCATTCGACGGCCAGCTTGCCGGCCCCACTGCAATCGCGTTCATCAAGGGTGACGCAGTTGCCGCTGCCAAGAGCCTGACGGATTTTGCCAAGACCAACAAGCAGCTGGTCATCAAGACCGGTTACTTCGAGGGCAAGGCACTGAACGCCAGCGAGGTTGCCGAACTGGCAGCGCTCGAGTCCCGTGAGCTGCAGCTCGCCAAGGTTGCCGGTGTCCTCAAGGCACCTGCCGCCGCCGCTGCACGCATCATTGACGCACTGCGCCTCAAGCTTGAAGAAGAGAACGGTGCACCGGCAGCTGCCGAAGCGCCTGCCGCTGAAGAAGCCCCCGCCGCTGAAGCAGAGGCTCCGGCCGAAGCTCCGGCTGCCGAAGAGAACTAACTCTCTTTACTCCACCAGACTCCGGTGTAACGCAAGGCTTCGTGCCGCGCCGACACCACAACAGGAAGGACGCCTACCATGGCGAAGCTCACCAACGAAGAGCTCATTGAAGCTTTCAAGGAACTGACCATCATCGAGCTCTCCGAGTTCGTCAAGCTCTTCGAAGAGACCTTCGAAGTTACCGCTGCTGCTGTAGCTGTTGCCGGCCCCGCCGGTGCTGCTGCTGAAGAGGTCGAAGAGAAGACTGACTTCGACGTCGTCCTCGAAGCTGCCGGCGACAAGAAGATCGCAGTGATCAAGGAAGTTCGCGCCATCACTTCCCTGGGCCTGAAGGAAGCCAAGGACCTGGTTGACAGTGCTCCCAAGGCTGTCCTCGAAGGTGCAACGAAGGAAGCTGCCGAGAAGGCCAAGGAGCAGCTTGAGGCTGCAGGCGCCACCGTTACCCTCAAGTAACAACGCCTTTTCCTGCAAAAGCCCCGTCCACGTCTGTGGGCGGGGCTTTTGCGTTCCCAGCTGAGTCGCAGTTAACGTCGTGAAAACGCGGTTTCACGACGTTAACTGTCACTCAGCTGGGCAGGTCAGGCGGGGTCGCTGATATCCGCCACCACAGCCCCCAGCGCACCGGTGAGGGCATCCGCGTCCACAAAAGCGCTGTAGCCGTGGGCTCCGGCACCCATCGAGATCCTCCGGCCGGTGATGGTGGCGTCCGCATAGACCGGCCAGCTGTTGGTGCTCCCCAGCGGGGTGATGGTGCCGCGTTCGTAGCCGGTGGCGTCCAAGGCCACATCAGCCGGAGGCAGGGAGAGCTTGTTGACGCCCACGAGGGTGCGGAGCTTGGGCCAGGAAATCTGGCGGTCGCCCGGAATAAGGGCGAACAGGAACGAGCCGTCCTTGTGCTTGACCACCAGGGATTTTACGATGTCCGACGGCGTGATCCCCAGGATGCCTGCTGCCTCCTCCAGGCTTTTGGCGGCGGGCCTTTCGACAACCTCCACCTGCAGGCCGCGGGCCTCGGCGTCGGCAAGGAACCTGTCCCTGCCGGCGCCGGGTGCTGTGTTGCCCATCAGTCGCGGTACAGCAGGAGCGCTTCGCCCTGTCCGCCGCCGCCACACAGCGACACCGCAGCCTTGCCCTTTCCGCGGCGCTTGAGTTCGTGTGCGGCGTGGCCTGCCAGGCGGGCGCCCGATGCTCCGATGGGGTGGCCCAGGGCAATGGCCCCGCCATGGATGTTGCACTGCTCCAGGGGATAGTCCAGGTCCTTCAGTGACTGGACCGCCACGGAGCCGAATGCTTCGTTGATTTCGATGAAGTCCAGCTCCGACGTGCTCCAACCCGCACGCCCCAAAGCGTTCTGGATGGCGTTGGACGGCTGGGAGTGCAGTGAATTGTCCGGTCCCGCAACCTGCCCGGGCTTGCCCACAACCGCCAGGTATTCCAGGCCGTGTTCTTCCGCATAGGCACGGGAGGACAGGACCAGGGCCGCAGCACCGTCTGACAGGGGAGAGGAGTTGCCGGCGGTAATGGTGCCGTCGGTGACGAAGGCTGCGCGGAGCCCGGCCAGCGATTCCACCGAGGTGTTGGGGCGGACGCCCTCGTCGGTGGAGACCACCAGTGCATCCCCCTTGCGTTGCTTGACGCTGATGGGCGCGATTTCGTCGTCGAACGTTCCGTTCTTGGCTGCCAGTGCGGCCCGCTGGTGGGACTGTGCGGCCACGTTGTCCTGGGAGGTCCTGTCGATGCCGAGCGTGAGGTTGCGGGTTTCGGTGGACAAGCCCATGGACTGGCCGTCGAACGCATCGGTCAATCCGTCGTGGGCCGCCGCGTCCAGTGCCTGGATGGAACCGTACGTCCAGCCCTGCCGGGACCCCGGCAGCAGATGGGGTGCCCGGGTCATGGATTCCTGGCCGCCGGCCACCACCACGGAGGCCTCCCCGCCACGGATCATCCGGGCGGCGTCGATCACGGCCGTCAGCCCTGAAAGGCAGACCTTGTTCACGGTCACGGCCGGAACGTTCCAGCCGATTCCGGCGCCAATGGAGCTTTGCCGCGCCGGATTCTGACCGGCACCGGCCTGCAGCACCTGGCCCATGATGACTGCCTCCACCTGGCCGGCATCCACGCCGCTGGCCTTGAGCGCTGCCTTGATGGCATGCGCCCCGAGGTCGACGGCGGTAAAGCTCGCCAGTTGCCCATTGATCCGGCCCTGCGGTGTGCGTACTGCTGCGAGGATGACAACGTCAGTGTTGTCCGTGGAGTTGCCCATGTGTATCTCTCCCGATCTGATTCCGGTGGTAGGCCACCAAGGCTACCGTGACGCTGCTCACCCATCTATTCAAACGCCCGGGCCGGCACAAGCATTCCGGGGAAGGCTGGCGTTCTGCGCAGGGCATCGAGCGGCAGCTGGCGGCAGGGGAGAGGTCCCCATCCGGGCGACGTGCACGACGACGGCGTCCTGCATAGGCTGGACGACGGACAGTTTTGCAAAGGGGACAGCAGGTCCGTGCCCCGGGATGGTTGGAGCAGCAGTGAGAAAATACCTGGCCCTGGCCGCCGCCGCTATCGCCGGACTCACCGCCTGTTCTGTCTCCACGCCCGATTCCGCCGCCGGCAGCGGAACTCCAGGCCCGCCGTCGTCCGCTTCAATGGCCACCACGGCGGTGGCTCCGTCTGGACGGGCTTCGACGCCGACGGCTGCGCCGGCCGGAGGAACCAGGGCAGCCTGCGAGCTCTTCAACTCCCTCTTCGCCCACTACCAGGCCGTCCCTGCCGGGGACGCCGACGGCTTCGAGGACATCTACCTCGAGGCCGAAGATGCCAAGGCCACCGTCAGCGGGGACCTCACGGGGCTCTTCGCATCGCTGAGCCTGCTCGCCATAGACCATTCGGCAGCCGCTGAGTCCGGCGGCGGCCCGGCCCAGGAGTCCAGGGACGCGGTCCGGGACGCCGTGTTCGCCAACGCCGGGACCTGCACCGCCGAAGGCGTCACCCTGCGTCTCTAGCAAGCCACCCCGGAGGCAGCCGCGAAAACCGGTGCTTGCAATCGGACCGGATGTGGGGTAGACATGTAGGTTGTTTTGCCGTATCGTAGATATTTGCGTCTTCCCTGTTTACCTTCAGCCTTCATATAGCGGTGGGCTTTCGCCTGGCAGCTGGCAATCAACGTGCCGTCAACAACGTCACAGGATTATCGGCACCGGCCCCGGGTCATATAGCGGAACCGGATGGTAGCACTGCGGAGTCATTCCGCAGGGTGCAGCGGGGGAGATCTGAAAACGCCTGAAGGTCTGTGGAAGGATCCCTCTTGGTCGCCTCGAGCACCTCTAATAACGAAACCGCTAACACCGCCGACAGCACTGATGGTGCCACTCGCCGGCTCTCATTCGCAAAGATTCACGAACCTCTTGACGTTCCGAATCTGCTTGCCCTCCAGACGGACAGCTTCGACTGGCTGGTCGGGAACGAACGCTGGCAGGCACGCGTAGCCAAAGCTGTCGAAGAAAACGATCTCAGCGTCGCCACCACGTCCGGCCTCTCGGACATCTTCGAAGAGATCTCCCCGATCGAGGACTTCCAGGGCACCATGTCCCTGAGCTTCTCCGATCCGGAGTTCGCTGACCCCAAGTACACCATGGCCGAATGCAAGGACCGGGACGCTACATACTCGGCTCCGCTGTACGTCAAGGCCGAGTTTATGAACAACAACACGGGCGAAATCAAGCAGCAGACCGTGTTTATGGGCGACTTCCCGCTGATGACCGAGAAGGGTACCTTCGTGGTCAACGGCACCGAGCGTGTCGTCGTCTCCCAGCTGGTTCGTTCCCCGGGCGCCTACTTCGAGCGCGCCGCTGACAAGACCAGCGACAAGGACATCTTCACCGCGAAGATCATCCCGTCCCGCGGCGCCTGGTTCGAGCTCGAGATCGACAAGCGCGACCAGGTCGGCGTTCGCCTCGACCGCAAGCGCAAGCAGTCCGTCACCGTGCTGCTGAAGGCCCTCGGCTGGACCGAAGGCCAGATCCTCGAAGAGTTCGGCCAGTACGACTCCATGCGGGCAACCCTGGAGAAGGACGCCACCGAGACCCGCGAAGACGCGTTGCTGGACATCTACCGGAAGCTGCGCCCGGGCGAGCCGCCCACCGTCGAGGCTGCCCAGTCCCTGCTGGACAACCTGTACTTCAACTCCAAGCGCTACGATCTGGCCAAGGTTGGCCGTTACAAGATCAACCGCAAGCTCGGCATCGACCGCTCCCTTGGCGACAAGGAAGCTTCGGTCCTGCACGTTGAAGACATCGTTGCCATGATCAAGTTCCTCGTTGCGCTGCACGCTGGCGAGAAGACCATCAAGGGCACCCGCGATGGCCAGGAAGTGGACCTGCGCGTCGAAATCGACGACATCGACCACTTCGGCAACCGCCGCATCCGCGCTGTCGGCGAGCTCATCGAGAACCAGGTCCGCACCGGCCTGTCCCGTATGGAGCGCGTTGTCCGCGAGCGTATGACCACCCAGGACGTCGAGGCCATCACGCCGCAGACCCTGATCAACATCCGCCCCGTGGTGGCAGCCATCAAGGAGTTCTTCGGAACCTCCCAGCTGTCGCAGTTCATGGACCAGAACAACCCGCTCTCGGGCCTGACCCACAAGCGCCGCCTGTCCGCGCTTGGCCCCGGTGGTCTGTCCCGTGACCGCGCCGGCATGGAAGTCCGTGACGTGCACCCGTCCCACTACGGACGTATGTGCCCCATCGAAACCCCTGAAGGCCCGAACATTGGCCTGATCGGTTCGCTGGCATCCTACGGACGCATCAACCCGTTCGGCTTCATCGAGACCCCGTACCGCCTGGTCAAGAACGGCGTCGTTTCCGACGACGTCCAGTACCTGACGGCCGACGACGAGGCTGAGGTGCTGATCGCCCAGGCCAACGCGCCGCTGGACGAGAACAAGAAGTTCGCCGAGGACACCGTCCTGGTCCGTGCCCGTGGTGGTGGAGGCGAGCCCGTCCTCGTTCCCGCCGAGGACGTCGAGTTCATGGACGTTTCCCCGCGCCAGATGGTGTCCGTGGCTACCGCCCTGATCCCGTTCCTTGAGCACGACGACGCCAACCGCGCACTCATGGGTGCCAACATGCAGCGCCAGGCCGTGCCGCTGGTCCGTTCCGAGGCTCCCTTCGTGGGCACCGGTATGGAGCGCGCAGCCGCCGTCGACGCCGGTGACGTTGTCATCGCGAAGAAGGCCGGTGTGGTCACCGAGGTTTCCGCCGAGCTCGTCATCATGCTCAACGACGACGGCACCGAGACCAACTACCGCATCAACAAGTTCGCCCGCTCCAACCAGGGCAACTGCTACAACCACCGTGTCCTGGTGAACGAAGGCCAGCGCCTGGAAGTTGGCGGCATCATCGCCGACGGCCCGGCAACGGACCAGGGCGAGCTCGCCCTCGGCAAGAACCTGCTCGTGGCATTCATGTCATGGGAAGGCCACAACTTCGAGGACGCCATCATCCTCTCGCAGCGCATTGTTGCCGAGGACGTTCTTTCCTCCATCCACATCGAGGAGCACGAGATCGATGCCCGCGACACCAAGCTTGGTGCCGAGGAAATCACCCGTGACATCCCCAACGTGTCCGAGGAAGTCCTGGCAGGCCTGGACGAGCGCGGCATCATCCACATCGGTGCCGAGGTTGAAGCAGGGGACATCCTGGTCGGAAAGGTCACCCCGAAGGGTGAAACCGAACTGACCCCGGAAGAGCGCCTGCTGCGCGCCATCTTCGGCGAGAAGTCCCGCGAAGTCCGCGACACCTCCCTGAAGGTGCCCCACGGCGAGTCCGGCACCGTCATCGGCGTGCGCGTCTTCGACCGCGACAACGACGACGAACTGCCCCCCGGCGTGAACCAGCTGGTCCGCGTCTACGTCGCTGCCAAGCGCAAGATCACCGACGGCGACAAGCTCGCCGGCCGCCACGGCAACAAGGGTGTTATCTCCAAGATCCTCCCGATCGAGGACATGCCCTTCCTTGCCGACGGCACCCCCGTTGATATCGTCCTGAACCCGCTGGGTGTCCCGGGCCGTATGAACGTGGGCCAGGTGCTCGAAACGCACCTCGGCTGGGTTGCCAAGACCGGCTGGAAGATCGAAGGCGAGCCCGAGTGGGTCAAGCAGCTGCCGAACCTGCCGCGCGAGAGTGGCCAGACCACTGTTGCAACGCCGGTCTTCGACGGCGCCCGTGAAGAGGAAATCACTGGCCTGCTGGATTCCACCAACGTGACCCGCGACGGCGAACGCCTGATCAACTCCTCCGGCAAGACCCGTCTGTTCGACGGCCGCTCCGGCGAGCCGTTCCCGGATCCGATCTCGGTCGGCTACATGTACATCCTGAAGCTCCACCACCTGGTGGACGACAAGATCCACGCGCGCTCCACCGGCCCGTACTCCATGATCACGCAGCAGCCGCTGGGTGGTAAGGCACAGTTCGGTGGCCAGCGCTTCGGTGAAATGGAAGTGTGGGCGCTCGAAGCTTACGGCGCCGCGTACACGCTCCAGGAACTCCTCACCATCAAGTCCGATGACATCCATGGCCGCGTGAAGGTCTACGAAGCCATCGTCAAGGGCGAGAACATCCCCGAGCCGGGCGTTCCCGAGTCCTTCAAGGTCTTGATCAAGGAAATGCAGTCGCTGTGCCTGAACGTGGAAGTCCTCTCCACGGACGGAACCACAATTGAAATGCGTGACTCTGATGACGCAGTCTTCACGGCTGCGGAGGAACTGGGTATCGATCTGTCCCGTGCAGAGCCCAGTTCCGTAGAAGAGGTCTAGCAGGTGAGGTACGACGCCGGGTGACCGCCCGCCGTCGTACCTTGCCTCCCTCCTCCCCGCACCAAGACTTCAGAATTTAGAGAACAAGAGAGAACAGGGACCATATGTCCAGCGAATCCTCCTTCGGCCTCATGCAGATCGGCCTCGCCACCGCGGAAGACATCCGCGGCTGGTCTTACGGCGAGGTTAAGAAGCCGGAAACCATCAACTACCGCACGCTCAAGCCCGAGAAGGACGGACTCTTCTGCGAGAAGATCTTCGGCCCGTCCCGGGACTGGGAATGCTACTGCGGCAAGTACAAGCGCGTGCGCTTTAAGGGCATCATCTGTGAGCGTTGTGGCGTTGAGGTCACCCGCGCAAAGGTCCGCCGTGAGCGCATGGGCCACATCGAGCTGGCCGCTCCCGTCACGCACATCTGGTACTTCAAGGGTGTTCCGTCCCGTCTGGGCTACCTCCTTGACCTGGCACCGAAGGACCTCGAAAAGGTCATCTACTTCGCCGCCTACATGATCACCAGCGTTGACGAGGCTGCCCGCCACGAGGAACTGCCCAACCTGCAGGTTGAGCACGACATCGAGAAGAAGCAGCTGATCGACAACCGCGACTCCGATATCGCGGCGATCGCCCGCGACCTCGAAGGCGAGATTGCCCGCCTTGAGGGTGAAGGTGCCAAGGCTGCCGACAAGAAGAAGGCCCGCGACTCCGCGGACCGCCAGATGGCGAACGTGCGCAAGCGTGCCGACGCCGACATCGAGCGCCTCGAGCAGGTCTGGGACCGTTTCAAGAACCTGAAGGTCGCCGACCTCGAAGGTGACGAAGGCCTGTACCGCGAGCTGCGCGACCGCTACGGCATGTACTTCGAAGGCTCCATGGGTGCCGAAGCCATCAAGAAGCGCCTTGAAAGCTTCGACATGCAGGCCGAGTCTGACCTGCTGCGTGACATCATTGCCAACGGCAAGGGCCAGCGCAAGACCCGTGCCCTCAAGCGCCTCAAGGTGGTCAACGCGTTCCTGACCACCAACAACAGCCCGCTTGGCATGGTCCTTGACGCCGTCCCGGTGATCCCGCCGGAACTGCGCCCCATGGTCCAGCTGGACGGTGGCCGCTTCGCGACCTCCGACCTCAACGACCTCTACCGCCGCGTGATCAACCGCAACAACCGCCTCAAGCGCCTGCTTGACCTGGGTGCTCCGGAGATCATCGTCAACAACGAGAAGCGCATGCTTCAGGAAGCTGTTGACAGCCTCTTCGACAACGGCCGCCGCGGCCGCCCGGTCACCGGACCGGGCAACCGTCCGCTGAAGTCCCTGAGCGACATGCTCAAGGGCAAGCAGGGCCGTTTCCGCCAGAACCTCCTCGGTAAGCGCGTTGACTACTCCGGCCGTTCGGTCATCGTCGTCGGCCCGCAGCTGAAGCTGCACCAGTGCGGCCTGCCCAAGCAGATGGCGCTGGAGCTCTTCAAGCCGTTCGTGATGAAGCGCCTGGTTGACCTCAACCACGCCCAGAACATCAAGTCGGCCAAGCGCATGGTGGAGCGTTACCGTCCGCAGGTCTGGGACGTGCTCGAAGAGATCATCACCGAACACCCGGTGCTGCTCAACCGTGCACCTACCCTGCACCGCCTCGGTATCCAGGCGTTCGAACCGCAGCTTGTGGAAGGCAAGGCCATCCAGCTTCACCCGCTGGTGTGTGGCGCCTTCAACGCTGACTTCGACGGCGACCAGATGGCAGTGCACCTGCCGCTGAGCCCGGAGGCCCAGGCCGAGGCCCGCATCCTGATGCTGTCCTCGAACAACATCCTGAAGCCCTCCGACGGACGCCCGGTCACCCTGCCTTCGCAGGATATGATCATCGGCCTGTACCACCTGACCACCAAGCGTGTCGGTTCGGCCGGCGAAGGCCGCATCTTCGGTTCGGTTGCCGAGGCAATCATGGCGTTCGACGCCCGCGAGCTGCACTTGAACTCGCAGGTCAAGATCCGCCTCGAAGGCTTCGTGCCGTACGCCGGCTGGGAAGCTCCGGAAGGCTGGGAGCAGGGTCAGCCCGCACTCGTCCAGACCTCGCTGGGCCAGGTGCTCTTCAACGAGACCCTGCCCGAGGACTACCCCTGGGTTGAGGCTGTTGCCGACAAGGGCGAACTGTCCCGCATCGTCAACGACCTCGCCGAGCGCTACCCGAAGGTTGTCACCGCGGCAACGCTGGACAACCTGAAGGATGCCGGTTTCTACTGGGCCACCCGCTCAGGCGTCACCGTCGCCATCTCGGACATCGAGGTTCCGGCCGCAAAGCCGCAGATCCTCGCCGGTTACGAGGAGCGCGCCGCCAAGATCCAGGGCCAGTACGACAAGGGCCTGATCGACGACGACGAGCGCCGCCAGGAACTGATCGAGATCTGGAACAAGGCAACGAACGAGATCGCCCAGGCGATGCGTGACAGCCTGTCGCCGATGAACACCATCAACCGCATGGTGTCCTCCGGTGCACGTGGTAACTGGATGCAGGTCCGCCAGATCGCGGGTATCCGTGGCCTGGTGGCCAACCCTAAGGGTGAGATCATCCCGCGTCCCATCAAGTCCTCCTACCGCGAGGGCCTGTCGGTGCTGGAATACTTCATCGCCACCCACGGTGCACGTAAGGGTCTTGCTGACACCGCTCTGCGTACCGCCAACTCGGGTTACCTGACCCGTCGTCTGGTGGACGTCTCGCAGGACGTCATCGTCCGCGAAGAGGACTGCGGCACCGAGCGTGGCCTGGTCACGCCCATCGCCGTCGCCGATTCCAACGGCGAGCTGGTCCTGGACGAGAACGTCGAGAACAGTGCCTACGCACGTACGCTTGCCGTCGACGTCGTGGACTCCGAGGGCAAGGTCCTCGCAGCCGCCGGCACCGACTGCGGTGACGTGGTGATTGACGAGCTGTTCAAGGCCGGCATCACCGAGGTCAAGGTCCGCTCCGTACTCACCTGTGAGTCCAGCGTCGGCACCTGCGCCCTGTGCTACGGCCGTTCGCTGGCCACCGGCAAGACCGTGGACATCGGCGAGGCCGTGGGCATCATCGCTGCACAGTCCATCGGTGAGCCCGGTACCCAGCTGACCATGCGTACGTTCCACACCGGTGGTGCTGTTTCCGCCAGCGGTGGCGACGACATCACCCAGGGTCTGCCCCGTATCCAGGAGCTCTTCGAAGCCCGTACTCCGAAGGGTGTTGCACCGATTGCAGAAGCAGCCGGCCGCATCACCATCGAAGAGTCCGAGCGCCAGATGCGCCTGGTCATCACCCCCGATGACGGAACCGAAGAGATCGCCTACCCGGTACTGCGCCGTTCACGCCTGCTGATCGAGGATGGCGACCACGTCACCGTCGGCCAGAAGCTGATCAACGGACCGGTCGATCCCAAGCAGGTCCTGCGCATCATGGGTCCGCGTGCGGCACAGAAGTTCCTGGTGGACGAAGTCCAGGGCGTGTACCGCAGCCAGGGCATCGGTATCCACGACAAGCACGTCGAGGTTATCGTCCGCCAGATGCTGCGCCGCGTCACGGTCATCGAGTCCGGCGAATCGGACCTGCTGCCCGGCGAGCTCGCCGAGCGCAGCCGCTTCGAGGAGGCCAACCGCCGCGTTGTGTCCGAGGGCAAGACTCCGGCTTCCGGACGTCCCGAGCTCATGGGTATCACCAAGGCGTCCCTGGCCACCGAGTCCTGGCTGTCCGCGGCTTCCTTCCAGGAGACCACCCGCGTCCTGACGCAGGCGGCCATGGAAGGCAAGAGCGACCCCCTGCTCGGCCTCAAGGAGAACGTCATCATCGGTAAGCTGATCCCGGCCGGCACGGGCCTCCCGCGCTACACCGAGGTCACCGTGGAGCCCACTGAAGAAGCAAAGGCCAACCTGTTCACCGGCCCCAGCGCGTTCAGTGACTTCTCGTACGACACCCTGGGCGGCGACGGAGCTCCTGAGTTCCACGCCATCCCGCTGGATGACTACGACCTGGGCAACGACTTCCGCTAGCCCATAAAGCGACGCGGGGTCACTTACGGCCCAATCCGCACCCCGGATTGGGCCCGTAGTGACCCCGCGTTGCTGTTTAACGGCGGGCTGTCGGGGGAGGGGCCCCCGATTAAGGCATGGAGGCCGTCCATGCTAGACTTGTTACCAATTGTTATTGTGGCAGTGGATGAGTGCGCCGGTTCCAGCTGAGAGGCTGAACCAGAGCGACGTTTCCGGTTTGCAGGGTTCTTGTGCAACGTATGCCACATTTTTGCATGCCTAGGGACTCTTGGCCGCGCGCCAAGCCTTCGGAATGCGATCCGACTATTAAGGCTTCGCCTTCGCCGCCCTGGAGATCTTCTTCGAGGCCCGGGCGGCGAGGCAACGCAACAAGAGAGTGGCCGGAAGCGGCCGCTCCGGATAAAACGGAGAACACGAGAGTGCCTACGATTAACCAGCTGGTCCGCAAGGGCCGCACGCCTAAGGTCTCAAAGACCAAGGCTCCCGCGCTTAAGGGCAGCCCCATGCGCCGCGGTGTTTGCACCCGCGTCTACACCACCACCCCGAAGAAGCCGAACTCGGCTCTGCGTAAGGTGGCACGTGTGCGCCTCAACGGCGGCGTGGAAGTAACCGCCTACATCCCCGGTGTGGGACACAACCTGCAGGAGCACTCCATTGTGCTCGTCCGCGGTGGCCGTGTGAAGGACCTCCCGGGTGTCCGCTACAAGATCGTCCGTGGCGCCCTCGATACCCAGGGTGTCAAGAACCGTAAGCAGGCCCGCAGCCGCTACGGCGCAAAGATGGAGAAGAAGTAATATGCCTCGCAAGGGTCCGGCCCCCAAGCGGCCGCTCGTACTAGATCCCGTTTACGGCTCCCCGCTGGTTACCCAGCTCATCAACAAGGTGCTCGTTGACGGCAAGAAGTCCACGGCAGAGCGCATCGTCTACGGTGCACTCGAAGGCGCACGCGCCAAGTCCGGCGGCGACCCCGTAGCAGCCCTCAAGAAGGCCATGGACAACGTCAAGCCTTCCCTCGAGGTCCGCTCACGCCGCGTTGGCGGCGCCACCTACCAGGTTCCGGTTGAGGTCAAGCCGGGCCGCTCCACCGCCCTCGCCCTGCGCTGGCTGGTTGGCTACTCCAAGGCCCGCCGCGAGAAGACGATGACCGAGCGCCTCCAGAACGAAATCCTGGATGCCTCCAACGGTCTCGGTGCCGCTGTGAAGCGTCGCGAAGACACCCACAAGATGGCCGAGTCCAACAAGGCCTTCGCACACTACCGCTGGTAATACTCCCCGCGCGCCGCCGGCTCAACCGAGCCGGCGGCGAACGTGTAGTCCATCCCAAAAGGAGACCCCGTGGCACAGGACGTGCTTACCGACCTTAGTAAGGTCCGCAACATCGGCATCATGGCCCACATTGATGCCGGCAAGACCACCACCACCGAGCGCATCCTGTTCTACACGGGTGTGAACCACAAGATCGGCGAGACGCACGACGGCGCTTCGACGACCGACTGGATGGAACAGGAAAAGGAACGCGGCATCACCATCACGTCTGCCGCCGTGACCTGCTTCTGGGAAAACAACCAGATCAACATCATCGACACCCCCGGCCACGTTGACTTCACCGTCGAGGTTGAGCGCTCCCTGCGCGTCCTCGACGGCGCTGTCGCCGTGTTCGATGGCAAGGAAGGCGTTGAGCCGCAGTCTGAGACCGTTTGGCGCCAGGCTGACAAGTACAACGTTCCGCGCATCTGCTTCGTCAACAAGATGGACAAGCTCGGTGCCGACTTCTACTTCACCGTAGACACCATCATCAGCCGCCTCGGTGCCAAGCCGCTGGTCATGCAGCTCCCGATTGGTGCCGAGAACGACTTCATCGGCGTCGTGGACCTGCTCTACATGCGCGCACTGGTGTGGCCCGGCGATGCCAAGGGCGACGTGACCATGGGTGCCAAGTACGAGATCCGCGAGATCCCGGCTGACCTCCAGGAAAAGGCCGAAGAATACCGCGCGAACCTCGTTGAGACCGTCGCAGAGTCCTCTGAGGAACTCATGGAGAAGTACCTCGAGGGCGAAGAGATCTCGATTGACGAGCTCAAGGCCGGCATCCGCAAGATGACGATCAACTCCGAGCTCTACCCGATCTTCTGCGGTTCCGCGTTCAAGAACCGCGGCGTGCAGCCCATGCTCGACGCAGTTGTGGACTACCTGCCGAACCCGCTCGACGTCCCCCCGATGGTCGGCCACGACCCCCGCGACGAAGAGAAGGAACTGACCCGCAAGCCTTCTTCCGAAGAGCCGTTCTCCGCACTGGCCTTCAAGATTGCTGCGCACCCGTTCTTCGGCCAGCTCACCTTCATCCGCGTGTACTCCGGTCACGTGGAAGCAGGCGCCCAGGTGGTCAACTCCACCAAGGGCAAGAAGGAGCGCATCGGCAAGCTGTTCCAGATGCACGCCAACAAGGAAATGCCCGTCGAGGGCGCTACCGCCGGCCACATCTACGCAGCCATCGGTCTGAAGGACACCACCACGGGTGACACCCTGTGTGACTCCGCCAACCAGATCGTGCTCGAGTCCATGAGCTTCCCGGAGCCCGTGATCTCGGTTGCCATCGAGCCGAACACCAAGGGTGACCAGGAGAAGCTCTCCACGGCCATCCAGAAGCTCTCCGCTGAGGACCCCACCTTCCAGGTGTCCCTCAACGAAGACACCGGCCAGACCATCATCGCCGGCATGGGCGAGCTCCACCTGGACATCCTGGTGGACCGCATGCGCCGCGAGTTCAAGGTCGAAGCCAACGTGGGCAAGCCCCAGGTTGCTTACCGCGAAACCATCAAGCGCGCCGTCGAACGCCACGACTACACGCACAAGAAGCAGACCGGTGGTTCGGGCCAGTTCGCAAAGATCCAGATCGCGATCGAGCCGCTGGACACCGCTGAAGGCGAGCTGTACGAGTTCGAGAACAAGGTCACCGGTGGCCGCGTTCCCCGCGAGTACATCCCGTCCGTTGACGCCGGTATCCAGGATGCGCTGAACGACGGCGTCCTTGCTGGCTACCCGGTTGTCGGCATCAAGGCCACGCTGATCGACGGCGCGTACCACGATGTTGACTCTTCGGAAATGGCGTTCAAGATCGCCGGCCGTATGGCTTTCAAGGAAGCTGCACGCAAGGCGAACCCGGTTCTGCTCGAACCGCTGATGGATGTCGAGGTCCGCACCCCTGAGGAATACATGGGTGAAGTTATCGGCGACCTCAACTCCCGCCGTGGCCAGATGCAGTCCATGGAAGATGCACAGGGTGTCAAGGTCATCCGTGCGCACGTCCCGCTGTCCGGCATGTTCGGCTACATCGGCGACCTGCGCTCGAAGACCCAGGGCCGCGCTGTGTACTCCATGACGTTCAACAGCTACGCCGAGGTCCCGAAGGCTGTTGCCGACGAGATCATCCAGAAGACCCGCGGCGAATAGTCTTTCGCAGCGAACACATTCGGGTGCGCTTGCCGGTTTCGGAAAGCACAGCCGGTGCAGGTGGCCGGGTTCGGTCGGATTCATCCGGTCAAGCCGGATCCCGGCCATCTGCACGAACAGGCTTCGGGGACTAGTATTAGTTCCTGAATCTGCAATTTCACCAATCCAAAGCCCCCCAAGTAGACTTACCTGAGTTTCTGCCGCGACAAGCGCGGTCGAAGGGTATGTCATTTGAAAACGTTCTAGGAGGAACCTGTGGCAAAGGCAAAGTTCGAGCGGACTAAGCCGCACGTTAACATCGGCACCATTGGTCACGTTGACCACGGTAAGACGACGTTGACGGCCGCCATTTCCAAGGTGCTGTACGACAAGTACCCGACTCTCAACGAGAAGCGTGACTTCGCGTCGATTGACTCTGCTCCCGAAGAGCGTCAGCGCGGCATTACCATCAACATCTCCCACGTTGAGTACCAGACCGAGAAGCGCCACTACGCACACGTAGACGCTCCGGGTCACGCTGACTACATCAAGAACATGATCACCGGTGCTGCCCAGATGGACGGTGCAATCCTCGTGGTTGCCGCCACTGACGGCCCGATGGCACAGACCCGCGAGCACGTCCTGCTCGCCCGCCAGGTTGGTGTTCCCTACCTGCTGGTCGCACTGAACAAGTCCGACATGGTTGACGATGAGGAACTGCTGGACCTCGTTGAAATGGAAGTTCGTGAGCTCCTGAGCTCGCAGGGCTTCGATGGCGACGAAGCACCGGTTGTCCGCGTTTCCGGCCTGAAGGCCCTGGAAGGCGACCCCGAGTGGGTCAAGTCCGTTGAGGACCTGATGGCTGCTGTTGACGAGTCTGTTCCGGACCCCGTACGTGACCGTGACAAGCCGTTCCTGATGCCGATCGAGGACGTCTTCACCATCACCGGCCGTGGCACCGTTGTTACGGGCCGCGCCGAGCGTGGAACCCTCGCCATCAACTCCGAGGTCGAGATCGTCGGCATCCGCCCGGTCCAGAAGACCACGGTTACCGGTATCGAGATGTTCCACAAGCAGCTCGACGAAGCATGGGCCGGCGAGAACTGTGGCCTCCTGCTCCGCGGTCTGAAGCGCGATGACGTAGAGCGTGGCCAGGTTGTCGTCAAGCCGGGTTCCATCACCCCGCACACCGACTTCGAGGCTAACGTCTACATCCTCTCCAAGGACGAAGGCGGACGTCACAACCCGTTCTACTCGAACTACCGCCCGCAGTTCTACTTCCGTACCACGGACGTAACCGGCGTTATCACCCTGCCGGAGGGCACGGAAATGGTTATGCCTGGCGACAACACTGAGATGACCGTTGCGCTCATCCAGCCCATCGCTATGGAAGAGGGCCTCGGCTTCGCAATCCGCGAAGGCGGCCGCACCGTTGGTTCAGGACGCGTTACCAAGATCATCAAGTAATTCTTGTTGAACTAAAGAACGGCCCTGCTGCATCCGCAGCGGGGCCGTTTTTTGCGTAAAGCGGCCCCTGATATGGTTGCGGGACCGAAAGGAGTTCACCATGGGATGGCTTATCTTCCTGATCATCGCGGTTGCGGTGGTGGCCGGCGTGTTCTGGGCCAAGAAGCATTTCCGCCACGAGATTGACCGCGCCAAGCGGATCAACCGGGCGAACAAGAACCAGTAGGAGGGCGGCGCGGTCAGCCGTGCAGCGCCCGCCGCGCCTTGCTCAACTCCTGGTACCAGTAAAAGGACTGCTTGGGCGTCCGCTCGAGTGTCTCAAAGTCCACGTGGACCAGGCCGAACCGCTGCGAGTACCCGGCGGCCCATTCAAAATTGTCCATCAGGGTCCACACGTAGTAGCCGCGCAGGTCTACACCTGAGGCAGGGCCGCCGGGAGCCGTTGCGTCCAGCGCAGCCCGCAGGTGCGAGGCGAGGTACTGCACCCGATCCTCATCCTGGAGCGGGCCGGACACCCTGTCAGGTTCCGGGAAGCTGGCTCCGCCTTCGGTGATGTATACCGGCGGCAGCGCGTCCCCGTAGCGGTCTTGGAGTTCCTTCAGCAGGACGCCCAGGTGGTCGGGTGCCACCGGCCAGCCGAACCCTGTGCTGTCGTATTCCGGATATCCCACTTCGTGGAAGGGCAGCCGCGCTACCGCCTTGTGCGTGTTGGCCGGAATCGGGGTCACCCCGCGGCCCAGCGCCACCTTCACCGGGAAATAGTAGTTGAGGCCGTAGAAATCCAGTGGCTGGTGGATGGTCCGCAGGTCGGCATCGGAGATCCGCCCGATGGAGCGCAGCCACGGCCTGGCATACACCGGCAGACTGGGGTACCGGCCCAAGAGCACAGGGTCCGCATAAATCCTGTTCATCAGCAGGTCGTACATCCTGGCCACCAGCCTGTCGCCGGGTTTCCAGGTGGCCGGACGGACAGGGGAGTGCAGATTGGTGACTCCCACACCCCCCTTGACGCCGGCCGCGCGGAGGGCCTGCGCGCCTAGCCCATGGGCAAGGAGCTGGTGGTGGATGGACGGAAGGGCGTCAAACATCAGGGCATGGCCGGGGGCATGGACCCCCAGGGCATAACCGTTCAACGTCACTGAAACAGGTTCGTTGAGGGTGACCCACTGCGCTACACGGTCCCCGTAGCGTGCTCCGGCGGCAGCGGCATAGTCACCAAAGCGTAGCGCCGTCTCACGGTTCATCCAGCCGCCGCGGTGTTCCAGGGGCAGGGGAGTGTCCCAGTGGTAGAGGGTGGCCATAGGGGAGATCCCGGCCTCCAGGAGCTGGTCTATCAGCCGGTCGTAGAAATCCAGCCCTTCTGCGTTGAAGCTTCCGCGGCCGTCCGGCTGGATCCTCGGCCAGGACAAGGAGAAGCGGTAGGAGTCCACGCACAGGTCCTGCAGCAGGGCAATGTCCTCCGGCAGGCGGTTGTAGTGGTCGCAGGCCACGGCGGGGGAGTGCCCGTCCATGATGGCGCCGGGCTTCTCTGCGAAGGCGTCCCAGCCGGACGGTCCCCGGCCTCCCGCAGTAAGGGCTCCTTCGATCTGGAAGGCGGCGGCTGCGACGCCTAAAGTGAACGACGGCGGCATGCGGCTGGCCAGTTCGGTCACGGATTCGGTGCTTTCCAGCGTCATGCCCCTATCATCCGTTCCGGGATAGCCGTTGGCAATGACCCCTCCAGCGGCCCCCGGAATAGGCCCAATTCGCATCTGGGCCCAAATTCCGGCATACTAGATGAGTTGTTCAAGCGCTTCTTCGTGTCCCGATCCGGATAATGCCGGATGCCAGGGTCCAAGTGGAAGACCAAACATAACCCACCCCCATGGAATTGCGGACTTGTATGCGTGCCAAGCGCGACACGCCCGACCGCGGGGGTCGGTTGCGCCGGCAAGGTGAGGAACCCGGATTCATCCGGATTCAGTTTGTGCGGCGGGTGGTAGTTACGACTTCAAATGCTTCGGCAGCCATACAACACGTAAGTAAACAGAGCAGCATTTACTGAAAGAGAGTCAGGCGACATGGCGGGACAAAAAATCCGCATCCGGCTGAAGTCATACGACCACGAGGTCATTGACACTTCAGCACGGAAGATCGTTGAGACGGTCACGCGCGCAGGCGCAACGGTAGTGGGCCCCGTGCCGCTGCCGACGGAGAAGAACGTGTACTGCGTCATCCGCTCTCCGCACAAGTACAAAGACAGCCGCGAGCACTTCGAAATGCGCACGCACAAGCGTCTTATCGACATCATCGATCCCACGCCGAAGGCTGTTGACTCGCTCATGCGTCTCGACCTGCCGGCTGACGTGAACATCGAAATCAAGCTGTAGGGAGGTGCTGAGAGACTATGACCGCAACCCGTAACGTAAAGGGCCTGCTGGGCACGAAGCTCGGCATGACCCAGGTCTGGGACGAGAACAACAAGCTCATCCCCGTCACTGTGGTCCAGGCAGATTCGAACGTCATCACCCAGCTGCGCAACGCAGAAGCTGATGGCTACGTCGCCGTTCAGATCGGCTACGGCCAGATCGATCCCCGCAAGGTCACCAAGCCGCTGGCTGGTCACTTTGAAAAGGCAGGCGTCACGCCTCGCCGCCACGTCGTCGAACTCCGTACCGCAGATGCTGCTGAGTACGAGCTGGGCCAGGAGCTCTCCGTAGAGGTCTTCGAAGCCGGCCAGAAGATCGACGTCATCGGCACCACCAAGGGTAAGGGCTTCGCCGGTGTTATGAAGCGTCACGGCTTCCACGGCGTTGGAGCTTCCCACGGTGCCCACAAGAACCACCGTAAGCCCGGTTCAATCGGTGGCGCATCCACCCCGAGCCGCGTCTTCAAGGGCATGAAAATGGCCGGCCGCATGGGCGCCGTTCGTCACACCACGCTGAACCTCACGGTCCACGCGGTTGACATCGAGAAGTCGCTGCTCCTTATCAAGGGTGCCGTTCCCGGCGCCCGCGGCCAGGTCGTCCTCGTACGCACCGCCGTGAAGGGAGCCTAGTTCAATGGCTAACACTGTCCAGGTTGACCTGCCTGCAGAAATCTTCGACGTTCAGACCAACGTGCCGCTGCTGCACCAGGTTGTCGTTGCTCAGCTTGCTGCTGCTCGCCAGGGTACCCACAAGACCAAGACCCGCGCTGAAGTTTCCGGTGCAGGACGCAAGCCGTTCAAGCAGAAGGGCACCGGCCGCGCCCGTCAGGGTTCCATCCGTGCTCCGCACATGACCGGCGGTGGCGTTGTCCACGGTCCCACCCCGCGTGACTACAGCCAGCGCACCCCCAAGAAGATGATTGCTGCTGCACTGCGCGGCGCACTCTCTGACCGGGCACGCAACGGCCGCATCCACGTTGTCGCCGAACTGGTTGAAGGCGACAAGCCGTCGGCCAAGACTGCACTGGCAACGCTGCGCGGCGTGTCCGACCGCAAGAACCTGCTGGTCGTCATCGAGCGCGCCAACGATGTTGCAGCACTGTCCGTGCGCAACCTCGCCGGTGTTCACGTTCTGTACGCAGACCAGCTGAACACCTACGACGTTCTCGTGTCTGATGACGTTGTCTTCACCAAGGCTGCCTACGAAGCATTCGTTGCCGGCAAGGCAGTGGCAAAGAACGAGGAGGATGCCAAGTGAGTGCAGCCACCATCAAGGATCCCCGCGACGTCGTGCTTGCACCCGTCGTATCGGAAAAGAGCTACGGCCTGATCGACGAGGGCAAGTACACCTTCCTGGTGGACCCCCGTTCGAACAAGACCGAGATCAAGCTGGCCGTGGAGAAGATTTTCTCCGTCAAGGTCGAATCGATCAACACCATCAACCGTGCCGGTAAGCGCAAGCGCACCAAATTCGGATGGGGTACCCGCAAGAACACCAAGCGTGCGATTGTCACCCTCAAAGAAGGCACTATCGACATCTTCGGCGGTCCGCTCTCGTAGCGGAGACCACTTTAACGAGGAAATAAATTATGGGAATCCGTAAATACAAGCCGACTACCCCGGGCCGTCGTGGCTCGAGCGTAGCGGACTTCATTGAAATCACGCGGTCGACGCCGGAAAAGTCGTTGGTACGTCCGCTGCCCAAAAAGGGCGGCCGTAACAACACCGGTAAGATCACCACCCGTCACAAGGGTGGCGGACACAAGCGCCAGTACCGTCTGATCGACTTCCGTCGCCACGACAAGGACGGCGTTGACGCCCGCGTTGCTGAAATCGAGTACGATCCGAACCGCACGGCTCGCATCGCCCTCCTGCACTACGTTGATGGCACCAAGCGTTACATCATCGCCCCGAACAAGCTGTCCCAGGGTGACTTCGTAGAGGCCGGCGCCAACGCTGACATCAAGCCTGGCAACAACCTGCCCCTGCGCAACATCCCCGTGGGTACCGTTATCCACGCGGTGGAACTGCGTCCGGGTGGCGGCGCCAAGATGGGCCGTTCCGCTGGTGCGTCCATCCAGCTCGTTGCCAAGGAAGGCCGCTTCGCCCAGCTGCGTCTGCCCTCCGGCGAAATCCGCAACGTTGACGTGCGCTGCCGCGCAACCGTCGGCGAGGTTGGCAACGCCGAGCAGTCGAACATCAACTGGGGCAAGGCCGGCCGCATGCGCTGGAAGGGCGTCCGCCCGACCGTCCGTGGTGTCGCCATGAACCCGGTTGACCACCCGCACGGTGGTGGCGAGGGTAAGACGTCCGGTGGACGTAACCCCGTCAACCCCAACGGTCAGCGCGAAGGCCGCACGCGCCGCCCCAACAAAGAGAGCGACAAGCTTATTGTTCGTCGCCGTCGTACTGGCAAGAACAAGCGATAGGAGCCTGGACACATGCCACGCAGCCTGAAAAAAGGTCCTTTCGTTGACCAGCACCTCTTTGTGAAGGTAGCCAGGGAAAACGAAAAGGGCACCAAGAACGTCATCAAGACCTGGTCCCGCCGTTCGATGATCATCCCCGACATGCTCGGGCACACGATCGCCGTACACGACGGACGCAAGCACATCCCGGTGTTTGTCACTGAGTCGATGGTCGGGCACAAGCTCGGCGAATTCGCTCCCACGCGGACATTCCGCGGCCATGTCAAGGACGACCGTAAGGGCAAGCGCCGCTAGGCGCCTGCACTTACGTCAAAGACGAGAGAAGGAAAGCAATGGAAGCCAAGGCAATTGCGCGTCACATCCGCGTAACGCCTATGAAGGCCCGGCGCGTCGTCAACCTTGTTCGTGGATTGCAAGCGAATGAGGCTCTGGCAATTCTGAAGTTTGCCCCCCAGGCAGCTTCGGAGCCGGTATTCAAGGTAGTTCAGTCGGCAATCTCCAACGCCCGGGTCCTCGCGGACCGCGACGGCGTGGCGTTTGACGAAGGCGACCTCATCATCAGCGAAGCGTTTGTTGATGAAGGCCCGACCATGAAGCGGTTCCAGCCGCGTGCCCAGGGTCGTGCATTTCAGATCAAGAAGCGCACCAGCCACATCACCGTGGTAGTCGCTACCCCGGAGAAAGAGGAGGCTCGCTAAGTGGGACAGAAAGTAAACCCGCACGGGTTCCGACTCGGCATCACCACCGATCACGTATCGCACTGGTTCGCTGACAGCACCAAGGCAGGCCAGCGGTATAAGGACTTCGTTCGCGAAGACATCCGCATCCGCCAGCTCATGTCCACGGGCATGGAACGCGCCGGTATCGCCAAGGTTGAGATCGAGCGCACCCGTGACCGTGTCCGCGTGGACATCCACACGGCCCGCCCGGGCATCGTCATCGGCCGCCGTGGAGCAGAAGCAGACCGCATCCGCGGCGAGCTCGAAAAGCTCACCGGCAAGCAGGTTCAGCTGAACATCCTCGAGGTCAAGAACCCCGAGATGGAAGCACAGCTTGTTGCCCAGGGCGTTGCTGAGCAGCTGACTTCACGTGTGGCTTTCCGCCGCGCCATGAAGAAGGCCATGCAGTCCGCACAGCGTGCAGGTGCCAAGGGCATCCGTATCGCCTGCTCCGGTCGACTGGGTGGCGCTGAAATGTCCCGCTCGGAGTTCTACCGCGAAGGCCGTGTGCCCCTGCACACCCTCCGCGCGAACATCGACTACGGCTTCTACGAAGCCAAGACCACCTTCGGCCGTATTGGTGTGAAGGTCTGGATCTACAAGGGTGACGTCACCGCCAAGGAACTGGCCCAGCAGGCCGCTTCCGCCCCGTCCCGTGGCCGCGGTCCTAGCGACCGTCCGGGCCGCCCGGGTGGCGCTGACCGTGGTGACCGCCGCCGTCGCAACGACCGTCCGGCCGCCGAAGCAGCTCCCGCTGCAGAGGCTCCGGCAGCTGAAGCTGCTGCTCCCGCAGCAGAAGGAGGACAGGCTTAAATGCTTATCCCACGTCGAGTCAAGCACCGTAAGCAGCACCACCCGGGTCGTTCCGGCGCTGCTACGGGCGGCACCAAGGTCACTTTCGGTGAGTACGGCATCCAGGCCCTGAGCCCGGCATACGTCACCAACCGTCAGATCGAATCCGCCCGTATCGCGATGACCCGCCACATTAAGCGTGGCGGTAAGGTCTGGATCAACATCTACCCGGACCGTCCCCTCACCAAGAAGCCTGCCGAAACCCGCATGGGTTCCGGTAAGGGTTCACCGGAATGGTGGGTCGCAAACGTCAAGCCGGGCCGGGTTCTCTTTGAGATCTCCGGCGTCGAAGAATCGGTAGCACGCGAGGCCCTGCGCCTGGCAATCCACAAGCTCCCGTTGAAGGCACGCATTCTGCGTCGCGAAGGTGGTGAATAGAAATGGCAGTAGGATCCAAGGATCTGGCTCCCGCACAGCTGGACGGTTTCGACAACGAGCGTCTCGTTGAAGAACTCCGCAAGGCCAAGGAAGAGCTGTTCAACCTGCGTTTCCAGTCCGCCACCGGACAGCTGGAGAACCACGGCAGGCTGCGCGCGGTAAAGAAGGACATCGCCCGCATCTACACCGTTCTCCGTGAGCGCGAGCTGGGCATTCGTGCTGAGGTTGCCGCACCTGTTGTGGAAGCCAAAGAAGAGAAGAAGTCCAAGAAGGCTGCAACCAAGAAGGCCGAGAAGGCTGAAACGGTTGAGACCGAGGAGGATGCCAAGTGAGTGAAAAGGACCAGAACGTGACGGAAACTGCTACCGCAGCCACGGCTGAGCAGCGCGGTTACCGCAAGACGCGTCGCGGCTACGTGGTCTCGGACAAGATGGAAAAGACCATCGTTGTCCAGGTTGAAGACCGCGTGAAGCACGCGCTGTACGGCAAGGTCATCCGCCGTACCTCCAAGGTCAAGGCACACGACGAAGAGAACACCGCCGGCATCGGCGACCTCGTTGTCATCGCCGAGACCCGTCCGCTGTCCGCCACCAAGAACTGGCGGCTCGTGGAAATCCTCGAGAAGGCCAAGTAGCACCTGCTGCTTCGCCGGAAGCCCCTGCTCCTCTGGAGCGGGGGCTTCCTCGTTTAACGGCGCCTCCCGTCACGCCGTCGTCCGTCCCCGACGCTCGCTCGCTTAATGCGTGCTTTTGGCCAACGCTCTATCACTTCTCTCAGGAAAGTGAGAGAGCGCCGGTAGAAAAGGCACATTAAGTGAGAGAGGGTCCCATCGTGCGGGAGGGTTTATGGCGGGACGGTGGGCGGACGACGGCGACGGTGCGGCTTTTTCGGGGGAGCGGCACCTGGCGCGGGCCGCCAAGCTGCCGTGCGTGACGCCGTCGTCCGTCCCCGACGCTCGCTCACTTAATGCGTGCTTTTGGCCAACGCTCTATCACTTCTCTCAGGAAAGTGAGAGAGCGCCGGCCGAAAAGGCACATTAAGTGAGAGAGCGTCCCATCGTGCGGGAGGGTTAATGGCGGCACGCGGGCGGACGACGGCGGCGGTGCGGCTTTCCGGGGGAGCGGCACCTGGGGCGGCCCGACAGGCTGTCTTGCGTGACGCCGTCGTCCGTCTTGCGGAGGAGCCCACACGGTGATATTGGGATGGGCGGAAAACGTGCTAAGATTTTGAGTTTGTATGGCGCCTTTCGCGCGCCGTCATCAAACCTCGTAAACAAGCGTGCCAAGGCATAGTGCCTCCTTGCGCCCGGGATCAACCCGGACCGGATGGAAGCAACTGCTGTTGGCACGGGCGTTTAGGCCTGGTCTGGCAAAATCCAGGCAGGTCAAGAGACACCCCGATCAACCGTTCCGCAAGGCTCATTCCGTAGGAAGATTTTCGGTCTGAGAACCGGCGCGACGCAAGGAGTAAATAGTGATTCAGCAGGAGTCGCGACTCAAGGTCGCCGACAACACGGGTGCTAAGGAAATCCTTACCATTCGCGTTCTCGGTGGATCCGGACGTCGCTACGCAGGCATCGGTGACGTCATTGTCGCCACCGTCAAGGACGCAATCCCGGGCGGCAACGTAAAGAAGGGCGATGTTGTCAAGGCAGTCATCGTCCGTACCAAGAAGGAACGCCGCCGTGCGGATGGTTCCTACATCAAGTTTGACGAGAACGCAGCTGTGATCCTGAAGGGCGACGGTGACCCCCGCGGTACCCGTATCTTCGGACCGGTTGGTCGTGAACTGCGTGACAAGAAGTTCATGAAGATCGTTTCTCTGGCTCCGGAGGTGCTCTAGTCCATGGCTGCAAAGATCAAGAAGGGTGACCTCGTTCAGGTCATCACTGGCGCCAAGGCTGAGCGCGGCGGCGACCGCGGCAAGCAGGGCAAGGTCCTGCGCGTGTTCACCGACACCAACCGTGTGCTGGTCGAGGGCATCAACCGCGTAACCAAGCACACCAAGGTCGGTCAGTCGCAGCGCGGCACCAAGACCGGTGGCATCGAGGTTGTTGAAGCCCCGATCCACATCTCCAACGTGGCACTGGTTGACCCGTCCACCAAGAAGCCCACCCGCGTTGGCTTCCGCACTGAAACCGTTGAGCGCAACGGCAAGCAGCGCGAAGTTCGCATCCGCGTGGCCAAGAGCTCAGGGAAGGACATCTAATGACTGAGACTCTCGAGACTCCGGCAACGAAGATCGTTCCTCGTCTGAAGACCAAGTACGCCGAATCCATCAAGAGCACGCTCATTGAGGAATTCAAGTACGAAAACGTCAACCAGGTTCCCCGCCTGGTGAAGGTCGTTGTGAACATGGGTGTTGGAGATGCCGCCAAGGACTCCAAGCTGATCGACGGCGCTGTCCGCGACCTCACCCAGATCACCGGCCAGAAGCCGCAGGTAACCAAGGCCCGCAAGTCGATCGCACAGTTCAAGCTGCGCGAAGGCATGCCCATCGGTGCACACGCTACCCTGCGTGGCGACCGCATGTGGGAATTCCTGGACCGCCTGGTCACGCTCGCACTGCCCCGTATCAGGGACTTCCGCGGCCTGTCCGGCAAGCAGTTCGACGGCAACGGCAACTACACCTTCGGTCTGACCGAGCAGGTTATGTTCCACGAAATCGACCAGGACAAGATCGACCGCACCCGCGGTATGGATATCACGGTTGTTACCACTGCAAAGACCGATGACGAAGGCCGCGCGCTGCTCAAGGCGCTTGGTTTCCCGTTCAAGGCCGAAGACTAATCTAACTACGTAAAAGGTCCGGCGGTACGGCTCCCATTTGTGGAAGCGGCACCGCGGAAACCGTTATGAGGAAGGGCAAGAGCCCACAATGACAATGACAGATCCTGTCGCAGACATGCTTACGCGTCTGCGCAATGCAAACTCGGCATACCACGACACCGTGTCCATGCCGTACAGCAAGCTCAAGGCACGCGTTGCTGACATCCTTAAGGCAGAAGGCTTCATCGCCAGCTGGAAGGAAGAGGACGCTGAGGTTGGCAAGAAGCTGACCATCGAGCTCAAGTTCGGACCGAACCGCGAGCGTTCCATCGCTGGCGTTCGCCGTATCTCCAAGCCGGGCCTGCGTGTTTACGCAAAGTCCACCAACCTGCCGCACGTGCTCGGTGGCCTGGGTGTCGCAATCCTGTCCACCTCTTCCGGCCTCCTGACTGACAAGCAGGCCGGCAAGAAGGGCGTGGGCGGCGAAGTCCTCGCGTACGTCTGGTAACGGGAAAGGAAGAGAATAATGTCACGTATTGGACGTCTCCCCATCACCGTTCCTGCCGGCGTTGAGGTCAAGGTTGACGGCTCTGTCGTCAGCGTCAAGGGATCCAAGGGCGAGCTGAACCACACTGTGGCCAGCCCGATCGAGGTCACCCTGGATGCAGACACCCTGACTGTCGCCCGCCCGAACGACGAGCGCGCCTCCCGCTCTCTCCACGGCCTGACCCGCACCCTGATCTCCAACATGATCGAGGGCGTAACCAAGGGCTACGAGAAGAAGCTTGAAATCGTCGGTACCGGTTACCGCGTTCAGGCCAAGGGATCTGACCTTGAGTTCGCTCTCGGCTTCAGCCACCCGGTCAATGTCTCCGCACCGGAGGGCATCACCTTTGCAGTTGAGACCCCGACCAAGCTCTCTGTTTCAGGTATCAACAAGCAGCAGGTCGGCGAAGTTGCTGCCAACATTCGCAAGCTGCGGAAGCCGGACCCCTACAAGGGCAAGGGCATCCGTTACGCCGGCGAAGTCATCCGCCGCAAGGTCGGAAAGGCTGGTAAGTAACCATGGCCATCTCAATTAACAAGAAGCGTACGAACAAGAGCAAGTCTGCTTCGCGCAGCCGCCGCCAGCTTCGTATCCGTAAGCGCATCTCCGGTACGGCTGTACGTCCTCGCCTGGTCGTCAACCGTTCCGCACGCCACGTATTTGTCCAGGTTGTCGATGACAGCATTGGCCAGACCGTAGCGAGCGCCTCCACTCTGGAAGCCGACCTTCGTGCATTCGACGGCGACAAGACTGCCAAGGCCAAGCGCGTTGGCGAACTCGTCGCAGAGCGTGCCAAGGCTGCCGGTATCGAAGCTGTTGTCTTCGACCGCGGTGGTAACAAGTACCACGGCCGGATCGCCGCCGTCGCTGACGGTGCACGTGAAGGTGGGCTGTCACTGTGACGGAAGCAAACAAGGAAAAGGACACTGTGTCTGCAGATCAGAAGGCTACCGAAACCGTAGCTGCCGCTGAGACCACTGCTCCCGCAGCTGCCGACGACCGCCGTGGCGGCGCTCGTCGCGGCGAGCGTGGCGACCGTGGCCAGGGCCGCGGCGACCGTGGTGGCCGTGGTGGCCGCGACGGCGGCCGTGAAGCCGAGAAGAGCCAGTTCGTAGAGCGCGTTGTCACCATCAACCGCGTCTCCAAGGTGGTCAAGGGTGGTCGTCGCTTCAGCTTCACCGCCCTGGTCGTCGTCGGTGACGGCAACGGTATGGTCGGCGTTGGCTACGGCAAGGCTAAGGAAGTTCCTGCCGCAATCGCGAAGGGCGTAGAAGAGGCCAAGAAGTCCTTCTTCCGCGTTCCCCGCGTTGGCAACACCATCCCGCACCGCGTTCAGGGTGAGGCCGCTGCAGGCGTTGTTATGCTGCGTCCGGCTTCCGCCGGTACCGGTGTTATCGCTGGTGGCCCGGTCCGTGCAGTACTGGAGTGTGTGGGCATCCACGACATCCTCTCCAAGTCGCTCGGTTCCTCCAACGCCATCAACATCGTTCACGCGACCGTTGATGCCCTCAAGCGCCTCGAAGAGCCGGCAGCAGTGGCAGCACGCCGCGGCCTGCCCCTCGACGAGATCGCTCCGGCGGCACTGGTGAAGGCCCTCCTGGCTCCGAAGGCAGGTGCGTAGTCATGGCTAAGAACCTGGTCCCCTCCGACGCACAGTTGGAGATCACTCAGATCAAGTCCGCCATTGGCGGCAAGCAGAACCAGCGCGACACCCTGCGGTCCCTCGGCCTGAAGCGGATCGGACACACCGTTGTCCGCACCGCCGACGCCGTGACCGTTGGAATGCTCAACACGGTTCCGCACCTGGTTCAGGTAGAGGAGGCGAAGTAACAATGGCAGAGAACACTCCTGCAAAGGCTCAGGACGCCGCTGCTGAGAAGCAGAACGCACTGAAGGTTCACCACCTGCGTCCCGCCCCGGGTGCAAAGACCGCCAAGACCCGTGTTGGTCGTGGTGAAGCATCCAAGGGTAAGACCGCTGGTCGCGGTACCAAGGGTACTGCAGCCCGCTACCAGGTAAAGGCTGGCTTTGCCGGCGGCCAGCTGCCGCTGCACATGCGCCTGCCTAAGCTGCGCGGCTTCAAGAACCCGTTCCGCGTTGAGTTCCAGGTTGTGAACCTGGACAAGCTCAACGAGCTGTTCCCGGAAGGTGGCTCTGTCACCGTCGAGAACCTGGTCGAAAAGGGTGCCGTTCGCAAGAACCAGCCCGTCAAGGTGCTGGGCACCGGCGACATCACCGTTAAGGTTGACGTCACCGCCCACGCATTCTCGGCCAGCGCTGCTGAAAAGATCGCTGCAGCAGGCGGAAGCACCACCGCTCTCTAGAGCCGGTGGGTGAAAGCCCGTTGTTGAACTCCCGGTACCGGGGCCCAGGGCCCCGGTACCGGGAGTTTTTTACATCCGTCGGGCGTGTTTTTCCCGCCACCTGGCGCACGTGGACTTCCACGGATTGTTCGCATGGCGCATCCAACCGTTAGACTCGGTTGTTGGGATTCTTAGATCCCCATCACACACTCTTATCCACATCACCAGGAGGACGCTTGCTTAGCGCATTTGGCCGGGCCTTTCGCACGCCTGATCTGCGACGCAAGTTGTTGTTCACGCTGGGAATCATCACCATCTTCCGCTTGGGTGCTTTCATTCCCTCGCCCGGTGTGAACTACCAGAATGTCCAGCAATGCTTGCAGAACGGTCAGACCGCAGGCGGCCTGTACCAGCTCGTTAACCTGTTCAGCGGCGGCGCGTTGCTCCAGGTGTCCATTTTCGCGCTGGGCATCATGCCGTACATTACGGCGAGCATCATCGTCCAGCTGCTCCGGGTGGTTATTCCCCGGTTCCAGGAACTGTACGAAGAGGGCGCGTCCGGTCAGTCCAAACTGACCCAGTACACCCGGTACCTCACCATCGCCCTGGGCCTGCTCAACGCCACCACACTGGTGTCCCTGGCGCGGTCCGGCCAGCTGCTTCCCGGCTGTAACCTGCCGATCATCCCTGACGACAGCGTGATCACCACCATCCTGATCATCATCACCCTGACAGCCGGCACCGGCCTGATCATGTGGATGGGCGAGCTCGTCACCGAGAAGGGTGTGGGCAACGGTATGTCCCTGCTCATCTTCACCTCGATCGCAGCCCAGTTCCCCACCTCGCTGGGCGCCATCTGGACCTCGCAGGGCCCGGGAACCTTCTTCATCGTCCTGGCCGTAGGCCTGCTGACGGTGGCACTGGTGGTCTTCGTTGAGCAGTCGCAGCGCCGGATCCCGGTGCAGTATGCCAAACGGATGATCGGCCGCCGCACCGTGGGAGGTACCAGCACGTACATCCCCATCAAGGTCAACATGGCCGGCGTTATCCCCGTTATTTTTGCTTCCTCGATGCTTTACCTGCCTGGACTGATTTCCCAGTTCAACCAGCCGAAGCCGGGCGAGCAGCTCCAGCCGTGGGTCGAATGGATCAACAACAACCTGACCCGCGGCGACCACCCGATCTACATGGCGATCTATTTCGTCCTGATCGTGTTCTTTACCTACTTCTACGTCGCGATCACCTTCAACCCTGAAGAGGTCTCGGACAACATGAAGAAGTACGGCGGCTTCATTCCAGGTATCCGCGCCGGTAAACCGACCGCTGACTACCTGCAGTACGTGCTCTCCCGGATTACGCTGCCCGGTGCCCTCTACCTGGGCTTCGTGGCACTGATTCCGCTGGTGGCACTGGTACTGATCAACGCAAACCAGAACTTCCCGTTCGGTGGCACCTCGATCCTGATCATGGTGGGCGTTGGCCTGGAGACCGTCAAGCAGATTGATGCGCAGCTACAACAACGTCACTACGAAGGGCTTTTGCGATGACGAGAATGCTGATTATTGGACCTCCCGGTTCCGGAAAAGGAACGCAGGCGGAGCGGATTTCAGAGCGCCTTGGCGTTGTGGCCATCTCCACCGGCGATATCTTCCGTGCAAACGTGAAGGGCGAGACACCCCTTGGCATCGAAGCCAAGAAGTACATGGACAACGGGGACTTCGTTCCGGACAGCGTCACCAACAAGATGGTGCGTGACCGCCTGAGCGAGTCCGACGTCGAAAGCGGCTTCCTGCTGGACGGTTACCCGCGCACCACGGCACAGGTTGACTACCTCGACGAGATCCTCGCCAAGGGCGACGAGAAGCTCGACGTCGTCCTGCAGCTGACTGCCGACGACGAGGAACTGGTCCACCGGCTCCTCGGCCGGGCCAAGGAAACGGGCCGGAGCGACGACAACGAAGCCGTCATCCGCCACCGCCTTGACCTGTACCACGAGCAGACCGAAGCAGTGGTGGCCAAGTATGCCGAGCGCGGCATCCTCACCCAGGTAGACGGCATTGGGCCGATCGACGAAGTGACCGACCGCGTGATGCAGGCCATTAAGACCGCACAGGCGGCCTGATCCAGGCAAGTTTTTCCGAGGCTCCTCCCGGTACACGGGAGGGGCCTCAGCCATTTGAAAGGAAGCACCATGGCCTTTGGCCAGCCCCGCATCGAATACAAAACCAACGCCCAGATGCGCACCATGCACGAGGCGGGCCTGGTCCTGAGCCGTGCCCTGGATGCCGCTGTTGCAGCCGCCGTCCCTGGCGTCACCACCAAGCACCTGGATGACGTGTTCGCCGCCGTCCTGAACGAGGCCGGCGCCAAGTCCAACTTCCTTGGCTACCACGGGTTCCCGGCCACCATCTGCACCTCCGTCAACGAGGAGGTAGTCCACGGCATCCCCGGCAGCCGTGTCCTGAACGACGGCGACATCATCTCGATCGACGGCGGCGCCATCGTGAACGGCTGGCACTCCGACTCGGCGCGGACAGTCATCGTGGGCACGGCAGACCCCGAGGACCAGCGGCTTTCCGACGTGACCCACGCGGCCCTGTGGCGGGGGATCGCCGCACTGGCCACCGGTAAGCATGTGGGCGATATTGGTGCGGCCATCGACGACTACGTATCCTCCGTGCCCGGCAAGCCGCTGGGCATCCTCGAGGACTACGTAGGCCACGGCATCGGCTCCGAAATGCACATGGCGCCGGACGTCCTGAACTACCGCACCAGCCACCGCGGCCCCAAGATACGGCCGGGCCTCTGCCTGGCGATCGAGCCCATGCTGGTCCGCGGAGGCATCGACACCGCCGTGCTGGAGGACGACTGGACCGTCATCACCACCGACGGCGCCCGCTCCTGCCAGTGGGAGCACTCCGTGGCAGTCCACGAAAAGGGCATCTGGGTGCTGTCCGCGCCCGACGGCGGTGCGGAGCACCTGGTGCCCCTCGGCGTCACCCCGGTGCCTATCCCGTAGGTTCCGCTCTCCCAGCCCAACCAGGTAGCGCCAAGTGTCGTTTTGACCCTTCAAAACGACAC
>NZ_VHIJ01000008.1:41797-92329 GCF_006680095.1 Pseudarthrobacter sp. B4EP4b
CACACCCCCCCCCGCCCCGCTACTCAGTTGGGGGAGGGGGAACAATGGGTGCCATGGGAGCAATCACCGATGTGCCCGGGATCCGGGTTGGCCACGTACAGAAGACCGACGACGGCTGGCTGACCGGGGTTACGGTGGTCCTGCCGCCGCCAGGCACCATCGGATCAGTTGACGTCCAGGGCGGCGGACCGGCCACCCACGAAACGGACGCGCTCGACCCCACCACCCTGGTCAGCGCTGTTCACGCCGTGGTCCTCACCGGCGGCAGCGCGTACGGGCTGGCTTCGGCAACCGGCGCCCAGCTGTGGTGCGAGGAGAACGGCCGCGGGTTCCCCGTCCCCGGGGGAGTGGTGCCCATCGTCCCGGCGGCGGCGATCTTCGACCTGGGCCGCGGAGGCGACTTTTCAGCGCGACCGACGGCGGACATGGGCTACGCGGCAACCGCCGCCGCTGCTGCGGAGAAGGACGGGCACGACGTCGGACGCGGCAACTTGGGCGCGGGCACCGGAGCAGTCATCGCCCGGACATACAAAGGCGGAGTAGGTACGGCATCGGTCACGCTCGAAAACGGCGTTGTTGTCGGAGCAATTGCCATAGTCAACGCGCTTGGGCTCCCGCTCGACACGACGACCCAGCAGGCGGAGCCCGGCAGCGTGCGTCTAAGCGAGGAACGAGCGAGCACGCCGAGGGCTTCGGCTGATGGGGCGGAACCCAGCAACGGCGCCCCGCTGAACACCACGCTTGTCGTCGTCGCCACGAACGCAGTTCTGGATGTGGCCGAGTGCAAGCGGACTGCTTCGGCTTCGCATGCCGGGATTGCTAGGGCGCTCAATCCGAGTCACACGCTTGGTGATGGGGACACGGTCTTCTGCCTTTCCACCCAAGCTGTGGCACTTGACCGCAGCGACGAAGCTGCCCGGCAGATCAGCCTCATCACGCTGCAAAGTGCGGCAGCCGACGTCGTCCGTTTGGCCATCCTCGACGGCGTGGCCAGCGCCCGGGCCGTGAGCACTCCGGCGGGGGATTATGGTGTGTACGGCACCGGGTAGGTTACTATGGCCGATTTAACTTTTACGGCGATACAGAGTAGTGTTGTTTGTTGGTTGTCTGGACTGCCACGCCCTTTTGGGGCCTGAAGCTGACAATCGATCCAACAAAAACGTTCGTGGTCATGCCCGGTGCAATCCGGCGGGACTGCGGCAACAACAGTTAGCGGAGGGTATGGCCAAGAAGGACGGGGTCATTGAGATCGAAGGCGTTGTGACTGAGGCGCTGCCTAACGCGATGTTTCGCGTTGAGCTCACCAACAAGCACATCGTACTGGCACACATCTCTGGAAAGATGCGTCAGCACTACATCAGGATTCTCCCTGAGGACCGCGTAGTGGTGGAGCTGAGCCCGTACGACCTCACCCGTGGTCGTATCGTCTACCGCTACAAGTAAATTGCTGGGCGGCCTCAGTGTGAACTGAACGCCGTTCCAGTTGACCAACTGTTACACGCAAAGGAATGCCATGAAGGTCAAGCCGAGCGTCAAGCAGATCTGCGAAAAGTGCAAAGTGATCCGCCGTAATGGCCGGGTCATGGTGATCTGCGAGAACCCGCGCCACAAGCAGCGCCAGGGCTAATTCCCTTCATCGGGAATTCCTGGGTTGCTAACCCACGCAAGTAAATAAAGGCAGCACAAGCTGATCTGGGACGTATGGAGCCCGGACAGCTAACCCCCGGTCGGAGGCTGGGGCCGCATGGAACATGCGGGTGTACTGCCTACGACCTCCGGTTTATCAAGGAGTACTGCCACTATGGCTCGTCTCGCTGGCGTAGACATTCCCCGCGAAAAGCGGCTGGAAATTGCGCTTACTTACATCTACGGCGTGGGCAAGACCCGTGCACACGAAACCCTGGCTGCCACTGGCATCAGCGCTGACGTTCGCGTCAAGGACCTGACTGATGCCCAGCTGGTTGAGCTGCGTGACTACATTGAAGGCAACTACAAGGTTGAGGGTGACCTTCGCCGCGAAGTAGCAGCAGATATCCGCCGCAAGGTTGAAATCGGCAGCTACGAAGGCCTGCGCCACCGCAAGGGCCTGCCCGTACGCGGTCAGCGTACGAAGACGAACGCACGTACCCGCAAGGGCCCGAAGCGCACCGTCGCCGGCAAGAAGAAGGCCCGTTAAAATCCCCGCCCGGGATTTATGGACTTTCCCCCAATAACTTTCTGTAGGAGAAATAATGCCCCCGAAGACTCGTGGCGCGGTTCGCAAGCCGCGTAAGAAGGACAAGAAGAATATCGCGCTTGGCCAGGCGCACATCAAGAGCACGTTTAACAACACCATCGTTTCCATCACGGATCCGTCCGGCGCTGTTATCTCTTGGGCTTCCTCAGGTGAGGTTGGCTTCAAGGGCTCGCGTAAGTCCACCCCGTTCGCTGCCCAGATGGCTGCCGAGGCTGCTGCAAAGCGCGCCCAGGAGCACGGCATGCGCAAGGTTGACGTTTTCGTGAAGGGCCCGGGCTCGGGACGCGAAACCGCGATCCGTTCGCTGCAGGCCGCAGGCCTCGAGGTTGGCTCCATCCAGGACGTCACCCCCGCCGCCCACAACGGCTGCCGTCCGCCGAAGCGCCGCCGCGTCTAAGGCTTCCAGCGCCGTTTGAGCTTGCCCGGACCATCGATGGCCCGGGCAAGCCCAGCGCGTTAAGTCTTCAGACCGAATTTCCACCACCTGTGTTGCGTCATATAGCGGATGCTCGCCGAAAGGAAACCTAAGTGCTCATTGCACAGCGCCCCACCCTCTCCGAAGAGGTAGTCTCCGAAAACCGTTCGCGTTTCATCATTGAACCGCTGGAACCGGGCTTCGGCTACACCCTCGGAAACTCCCTCCGCCGTACCCTGCTCTCCTCCATCCCCGGTGCTGCCGTAACCAGCATCCGGATCGATGGCGTGCTGCACGAGTTCACCACGGTTCCGGGTGTCAAGGAAGATGTCACTGAGATCATCCTGAACATCAAGAGCCTGTCGGTCTCCTCCGAGCACGATGAGCCGGTTGTTGCTTACCTGCGCAAGCAGGGCCCCGGAGTCGTCACCGCCGCGGACATCGCTCCGCCGGCCGGCGTCGAATTCCACAACCCGGATCTGCACATCGCCACGCTGAACTCGAAGGGCAAGTTCGAACTCGAACTGACCATCGAGCGCGGCCGCGGCTACGTTTCGGCAGCTCAGAACAAGTCCGGCGACGCAGAGATCGGCCGTATCCCGGTCGACTCCATCTACTCGCCGGTGCTGAAGGTTACTTTCCGCGTGGAAGCAACCCGTGTTGAGCAGCGCACCGACTTCGACAAGCTGATTGTCGACGTCGAGACCAAGCAGGCCATCGCCCCGCGCGATGCTGTTGCTTCCGCAGGCACCACCCTGGTGGAGCTCTTCGGTCTGGCACGTGAGCTGAACACCGCAGCTGAAGGTATCGAGATCGGCCCGTCGCCCACCGACGCTGCCCTGGCAGCCGACATGGCACTGCCGATCGAGGATCTGGACCTCACCGTCCGTTCCTACAACTGCCTCAAGCGTGAGGGCATCCACACCGTGGGTGAACTCGTTGCCCGCTCCGAGGCTGACCTGATGGACATCCGCAACTTCGGTGCAAAGTCCATTGACGAGGTCAAGGCAAAGCTGGTTGAACTGGGCCTGTCCCTCAAGGACTCGCCTCCCGGTTTTGACCTCGCAGCACGCGCCGCAGCAATCGAAGAGGACGACGCCGCCTTCGGCGACGACGAACTCTAAACCAGACCTGGCCGGCGGGCAGGCACCATGGTGTGCAGGGCCCACGGCTTCCATTTGAGGAGAAACAATTATGCCTACCCCCACTAAGGGTCCGCGCCTCGGAGGCGGCCCGGCTCACGAGCGCCTCATGCTCGCGAACCTGGCAGCATCCCTGTTCGAGCACAAGCGGATCACCACCACGGTGACCAAGGCCAAGCGCCTGAAGCCGTACGCAGAGCGCCTGGTGACTTTCGCCAAGCGTGGCGACCTCGCTTCCCGCCGCCGGGTCCTCGGCCTGATCAGCAACAAGGGCGTCGTCCACGAGCTGTTCACCGATATTGCCCAGGCAGTGGAGAACCGCGACGGCGGCTACACCCGCATCACCAAGATCGGCAACCGCAAGGGTGACAACGCTCCCATGGCTGTCATCGAACTGGTTCTCGAGCCGGTTTCCGCCAAGCAGGCTGTTGTAGCCGAGGCTACCGCGGCTGCCAAGCGCGACGCAGAGAAGGCTGCTCCGGCCGCCGAGGAAGCTCCCGAGGCTGAGGTCGCCGAGACTCCTGCTGCTGATGAAGCTACGGAGGCTCCGGCCGCTGAAGAAGCTGCAACCGAAGAGGCTGCTACCGAAGAGGCTCCGGCCGCTGAGGAAGCTGAAGCTCCGGCAGCCGAAGAGAAGGACGCGAAGTAATTCGCTGATTTTCTTCGCATAGACTTGAGTCTATGAACGACCAAAAACCCGCGGCCCCCGTATTGGGGGGCGGCGGGTTTTTGCGTGTCCGGCTGGATTTGTCGTACGACGGCGGCCCCTTCAGCGGGTGGGCCCTGCAGCCGGGCCTGCGGACCGTCCAGGGCGCCCTTGAAGAGGCCCTGCAGCTTCTGATCCGGCGCCCCATCCGAGTGACGGTCGCCGGACGCACCGACGCCGGCGTGCACGCCCGGGGCCAGGTGGTCCACCTGGACCTCACGGAAGCCGAGTGGCAGGGACTGCCGCGAGGGCACGAACTGGATCCCGCCGTCGCCATGCTCCGAAGGATCCGCGGCGCCCTCAGCCGCATCCTCGGCGATCTGACCGGGGCAGTGGAGGTGCACCGCATCTCGCTGGCGCCGGAAGGTTTTGACGCCCGGTTCTCGGCGCTCTGGCGCCGCTACAGCTACCGCATCGCGGACGGGCCTGCGCTCTGGGATCCGCTGGGCCGGTACTCCACGCTGTGGCATAAAAACCCGTTGGACGTGTCGCTGCTGAACGAGGGCGCCTCGAAGCTGCTGGGGCTCCAGAACTTCCTGTCTTTCTGCAAGCCGCGGGAGGGCGCCACCACCATCCGTGAGTTGCAGAGTTTTGAATTCGCGCGCGGGGAAGACGGCGTCATTGTGGCCACCGTCCAGGCGGACGCCTTCTGCCACAATATGGTGCGCGCCCTGATCGGCTCCGCCCTGTATGTGGGCGAGGGCGTGGAGGAGCCGGGCTGGTTGCATGAGCGGCTGCTGGCGCAGAAACGCGATGCCAAGTCCGTGCTGGCAGCCCCGCACCCGCTGGTGCTCGAGGAAGTGGCCTACCCGTCCGACGACGAGCTCCTGGCCCGCGCCGAGCTCACCCGGGCGCTACGGGAGTACTAGAAGGACGGCGGCGGGCCCTCGGCCGGCAGGGTCAGGGTGAACGTGCTGCCTTGTCCCTCCCCGCTGACGCAGGTGATCTGCCCGCCGTGGCGTTCCACAATCATTTTGGTGATCGACAGGCCGAGCCCGGCGCCGCTGATGGCCGCGTCCCGGGCGGAATCGGTCCGGAAGAAGCGCTTGAAGACCCTCTCCCTGTCCTCGTTGCTGATGCCCATGCCGGTGTCGCTGACGCTGAGCTGCACCCACTCCCTGGTGCTGCGGGCGCTGATACGGACGTTGCCGCCGCCGGGGGAGTACTTGATGGCGTTTGATACCAGGTTGTCCAGTGCCTGGCCGATCCGGAGCGGATCCGCGTAGGCCCACAGGGGCGAGGGAACGTCCGCTGACAGATGGATGTTGGCCAGCTCGGCCTGGGCCTGGGCTGAGCCGATGGTGGTTTCCACGAGGCTCGCCAGGTCTGTCCGCTTCGGGTGGACATTGAGAGCCGCCGACGCCGACGCCGACAGGTCAGCCACCAGTGCCAGCAGCCGCTCGGCGTTCCGCTGCACCACCACGAGGCGCTGGGCCACCTGCGGCGGCAAGGCTGCGTCGTTGTCGAGCACCAGGTCAACGTTGCCGATGATGGAGTTCAGCGGCGTTTTGAACTCGTGGGTCACGTTGGAGACCAGCTCATGGTTGGCCGCCAGCGACTCCACCCAGCCGGTCACGTCGGTGTAGACGACGACGGCGCCGGTAAGCTGGCCGTCCTCATTCACCAGCGGGCGGGCGGCCGTGGACACTGCGCGCTGGTCAGCTCCGTCCCCGGCCCACACCAGGTAGTCGGCGAAGGATTCACCGGCGATGGCCCGGCTGATGGGCCGCTTTCCCGGAGGCAGCAGGGTCCGCCGGTCCGGTCCGAAGATCAGCTGGTGGCCCTGCCCGGGAACGGTGTCGTCAGCGCGGGTGGCCTGGCGGAAGTTCCGCTGCCGGCTGTTGGACACCAGGAAGTGGCCTGACCGGTCCACGGCGGCGATTCCGACGTCGGTGGCGTCCAGGACTGTCTCGAGCAGCTTTTCGCGCTCCCTGCTCGCCCGCAGAAGTTCGCGCAGTTCCCTGTCCTTCTCCGCCAGCTCACGCTGCTGCAGGCGGACGTGCGCACTCGCGAACCTGATGGCCAGGGACACCGCGAGCGTCATGAGGGGAAAGAGGAACGTACTGGTGATGTCCGAGGCGGTCAGGTTTGGGAACCGTCCGGCGAGGGTGGGGACCATGATGAACATGGGACCAAAAAAGCTCAGGACCAGGCTGCTGCGGGTGAGCATCCCCGAGGCGGAAAGCCAGATCACCGGGAATACAGCCAGGACGGCCAACCCTGGGAGCAGCGGAGCGGCGCCGTTCCGGAGCAGGCCGATGGAGACGAAGTCCAGGATGGGAATCAGCAGGTAGGGGCGGTGCGCCAGCCGCTCCCATGGGACCAGGAGGCAACCGAGGAAAAGTGCGCCGGAAAGGATGATCCCGGCCAGATACATCGGGCTGTGCAGCAGCGTGGGCCAGGCAAAGGGCGTGGCTACGGCGAGGGCGGCGACGATCAGGGTCAGGGGCAGCTGGCACAGAGCCACTTGCGAGCGGGGCCCGAGCCGCTGGAAAATCCGTGCGGATCGGCGGGGAAAGAGACGGTCAGCCATTAACTATGCCTGGGCCATGCCGGACGATAATAGGACTTTCGGGCGCAGGTGCATACAAATTCCTGTAAGGCACCTTGGCACACATCCTCTCTGACTCGTAATCCACATGTTCTGTCATAATAATTGACTTTTCAAATGCCATGTTGAAACAGGTGTCATCAGCCTCGGTTCCTTGTAGCGTATAAAGGGTTGGAGTGGGAATGGCATTGGCGCTGGGCCAATGGGGGGCCATGACCGCCTGGCGCAGGGATATCAATGGACGATCTTGGTGTGGCTGTAGTTATCGAAGACGATGCCGATGTGCGAAACCTCCTGGAAGGAGTGTTGAGCCAGGCCGGCTTCGAGGTGCATACAGCAGTTGACGGACGGGCCGGCGTGGAAGTGGTCCGTATGAAGCAGGCTAACGTGGTGACGCTGGACATCGGGCTGCCGGACATCGACGGCCTCGAGGTGTTGCGGCGCATCCGCAACTTCAGTAACGCTTACATAGTGATGCTCACTGGCCGCACTGAGGAGCCGGACCTGTTGTCCGCCCTCAATGCCGGCGCCGATGACTACATTGCCAAGCCGTTCCGGCCGCGGGAGCTGCGGGCCCGCGTATCGGCAATGATGCGCAGGCCCCGGCATGAGATCACCGGGGAAAAGCCCGCGTTGGCGGGGTGGGGAGCCGCGCCCGCAGCGGCAGCCCGTCCCGATGACGCGGCAGTGCTGCACCATAATGGCCTGGAGCTGAACCACCGCACGCGCACCGTGGAAATCAAGGGGGAACCGCTTGGCCTCACCCGCAGCGAGTTCGACCTGCTGCACGTGCTCCTGCGCGGCGGCGGGGCAGTCTGCACGCGCCAAGACCTGGTGCGGGCAGTCCGCGGCGACTTCTACGAGGAAGATACCTACATCAGCGAGGCCGACGAGCGGGCTGTTGAAGTCCACATCGGCAACTTGCGGCGAAAGCTGAAAGAAGACCCCGTTGCACCCCGCTGGCTGCAGACTGTCCGCGGCGTGGGGTACCGACTGGCCCCCAGCAGGCAGGACGCGGCGCAGGGCTGACTTGGTGCCGTTCAGCCGTTCTTGAGAATGTACGTGGATTGGAGCTCGGACACTGTTTGGACCCCGTCCTGGGCAACCCGCGCCATCAGGACCTGTCCTTGGCCGAAGTCACCCTGCCGGATGAGCGTCTCCAGCAGCTCCGCAAGTTTTGCCAGCCGCACTCCGCCCACCATGGCTGAGCTGATCTTCAGGCTGATGGCGGCGTCCAGGGCGGATTCACTGTCCTGGCTGTGGACCGCGGCGGCCAGCCGCGCGCAGCGCTGGTCCCACATGGCCGCGTAGTCGCGGGCGAACCTTTGGGCGAGCCCGGAGCCGGCCAGTTCGTCTTCGAGCTCCTCGAGTACGGCGGCGTCAACGAGGGGCAAGAGCCCGGCCGCTTCCTGTGAGAGGACGGAACCGGTAAGTGCTGTGATCCCGGGCCGCGGTGGCTCCGCAGCTGTGCTCCTGTCGCTGGAGCCGGGATCTGGACTTTGCATTCTTCAAGGCTACTTCCTGCAATTCGATGGTTGTCCTATTTCGGGTGATCCTGTGTAAACCTTGAGGGATCCTTGGGCCTGGTTCTGGGGCCCCTATTGTCCGCTGAATGTCGCGATGGTATTGATGACGGCCGGTCCGAGAATTGCGATGAACAGCACCGGGAAAATGAAGAACAACAGCGGGAACAGGATCATCACCGGAAGTTTCATGGCCTTTTCCTCGGCGCGCTGGCGGCGTTTTACCCGCATCACTTTCGCCTGCACCCGCAGCACCCTGCTGATCGCGATGCCGTAAGTGTCCGCCTGCACCACTGCCTGCACAAAGCTGCGCAGCTCCGGTATGTTGGTCCGCTCGGCCAGGGCGAGGTAGGACTCGCGGCGGCTGCGGCCCACCTGCATGTCCTGCAGCGTCCGTACCAGTTCCTCGGCCAGGGGTCCTTTGCCGTTGTCGCCGGCGCGGGCCATGGCACCCTCAAAGCCCAGCCCTGCCTCAACAGAGATCAGCATTTGGTCCAGGGTGTTGGCCAGTTCCAGCTGAATGACCTTCTGGCGCTCCAGCCCCTTGCTGTAGAGCAGCAGGTCCGGGATGAAGTAGCCCAGGAACAGCAGGAACAGCCCCGCCAGCTTCATCAGGGGCGTGCTGCCCACCGAGCTCAGATAGATACCGGCGGCAACGCCCGCCGCCCCGATGCCGAGCTTGGACCCCAGAACTTTCCCCAGTGGCATGGACACGGGCCTGCCGGCCAGGGCCAACAAGCGGTCAAGGAACGCGACATAGGCAGGAGGGGTGAGCCGGCGGCCGATGCCTTCGAGCAGGCCCGGTTTGGCGGCGGGAGCGGCCGCCAGCGGTGCGGCCCCGCGGGACAGCAGATCGCTGACCGCCATGCGGCCCTGCCTGTCCACCGTGAGGGCGGACCAGGCGAGGCCGGCCACGGGGACGCAGACCAGCAGGACGGAGAGGAGAACTATCAGGTTCATGGCGTCCTCAAAACTTCAGGTCGATGATCTTGCGCATCCAGAGTGCGCCGATGGTCATGAGGACAAACGATGCACCGATCATCACCCAGCCCAGGGGATGGGTGAACATGGAGTTCATGTAGTTCGGGCTGACGGCCAGCAGCATGGCCACGATGCCGAAGGGCATGGCAATGAGGATGTAGGCAGAGAACTTGCCCTCAGCCGCCAAAGCCTTGATGTGTCCCTTGATTTCGGCGCGCTCGCGGATGGTTTCGTTTACCTGGTCCAGGACGTCCGCCAGGTTGCCGCCCACCTCGCGGTTGATCTGGATGGCTTGGGAAATCCAGACGAAGTCCTCGTTCTTCATCCGGTCAGCGGTGTCGTTGAGGGCAGCCAGCAGGTCCCGGCCCAGGCTGGTTTCGGTAATCACCCGACGCATCTCTTCCGACGTCGGCTTCTGGGACTCGGCGCCGGCTGCATCGATGGCGCGCAAAATACTGTGGCCGGCCCGGAGGCCTCCCGAGAGGAGCTGGAGGGTGTCGCCGAGCTGGCTGTCGAACGCGGCACGGCGTTTTCCGGCGAGGAATCCCAGGACCAATTTCCCCACGAAGGGTGCCAGAAGAGCCAGCAGGATTCCCACCAGTGGTCCGACGGTGACCACACCCACCAGCATGCCAACGCATGCCCCGATTCCCACCAGCAGGAAGAACTCCGCCTGGCTCAGCCGAAGCCCGGCGTCTTCGAGTTTCGCCCGCGAGAAGAGGGTGATGTTCCTTCCGTGCAGGAGCCGTTCGAAGGACCGGACGCCGGAGAGCGCCAGGCGGGAGATCGATGACGGCGGCTCGGGCTCAAAGGGACGGCGGCGGTCGAGCGGCACGTCCGGCGTGCTCGGCAGCAGCACCGACACGCCTAGCAGGCTGACGGCCAGCAGCAGGATGACTGCTCCAACAGCGAGGATCACGGCTGTGCCTATCTTCCGGGTGTTTGGGTTGCGGGATTTTGGGGGCCGGCGAAGACGCTGGGGGAGACGTGGATGCCCAGGTCCTCGAACCGGTCGATGAACCGGGGCCGGATTCCGGTGGCAACGGGTTTGCCGAGGAAGCGGCCATGGGCGTCCACTCCGGCGGAGTAGTCGAAGACGAATGCGTCCTGGAGGGTCACGATGTCCCCTTCCATGCCCTGGACTTCGGTGACGTGCGTGATGCGGCGTGAGCCGTCGCGGAGCCTGGAGATCTGGACGATGAGGTTGACGGCCGAGGCGATCTGCTCGCGGATGGCCCGCAGCGGCAGGTCCATCCCGGCCATCAGGACCAGCGTTTCGAGCCGGGCAACGGCGTCGCGGGGCGAGTTGGAGTGCACGGTGGACAGGGAGCCGTCGTGGCCGGTGTTCATGGCCTGGAGCATGTCCAGCGATTCCCCGCCACGGACCTCACCCACCACAATCCGGTCCGGGCGCATACGCAGGGAGTTGCGCAGAAGTTCGCGGATGGTTACGGCACCCTTGCCCTCGGTGTTCGGCGGCCTGCTTTCGAGACGGACCACGTGCTGCTGCTGGATCTGGAGTTCCACGGCGTCCTCGATGGTGACGATCCGTTCATCGGACGGGAGGAAGGAGGACAACACGTTGAGCAGGGTAGTCTTGCCGGTTCCCGTACCGCCGGACACGATGATGTTGAGCTTGGCCTTGACGCAGGCGTTGAGCAGCTCGGCCATCTCCGGGGTCAGGGTTCCGAAGTCGATCAGGTTCCGGACCGTCAACGGGGTCTTGCTGAACTTTCGGATGGTCAGCGACGAGCCGCCCACTGCCAGCGGCGGGATCACGGCGTTGACACGCGAGCCGTCCTCCAATCGCGCATCCACCAGCGGGGAGGACTCGTCAATGCGGCGGCCCACCTTGGAGACGATGCGCTCAATGACCTTGCGCAGGTGCTCCTCTGAGCTGAACCGGGACTCGGTGAGCGTGAGCTTTCCTTTGCGCTCCACATAGATCTGGTCCATGCGGTTGACCATGATTTCCGTGACGGCGGGATCGTCCAGCAGGCGCTGGAGCGGTCCGAAGCCTAAAACGTCATCAGCCACATCCTGGACGAGACGGGTGCGCTCCTCCGGAGTGAGGGGTACCTGCTCGGCGTCAATGATCCGGGTCAGTTCCTCCTTGGCGGTGGCCCGCAGCTCCTTCTCGGTGACAGCCGCGTCATTGAAGCGCGTCCCCATCTTCTCGAAAAGGGCGCTGGCCGCGCGAAACTTCATGGCTGCGAAGACATCCACGCTCGGTGCCTTGGGCACTGAGGGCGTGCCGGCGTCGTACGTTGGCGTCAGGGGAGCCTGCTGGGCCGGGGTGTGCCGCACCCCGCCGTCTTGGGAGGGGGGCACGACGGCGGGACGCGGCGGCTCGAGCACGGCAACGTTGCTGCCGCTCGCCTGGGCGCGGTCCTGGACAGCGCTGATCCGTTCGGAGAGCTTCATCAGATGACCACCCTTCGGTGAAGTTTGCGCTGGGCCTGGGCACGCCAGGCTGGGTTGAACCTCTCCACGAGCTGGCGGAGACTTTTCACGGCGGGATCCTTTTTGGATTCCTGGAGGACGGGGATGCCGCGGTTGGTGGACAGTGCCACGGCGCGGGACCGGGGGACGCTGACGTCCACGGGCGCGCCGATGGTGGATTCGACGTCGCGGACGTTAAGCCCTGCCTTGGGGTCTGCCATGTTCAGGACCACATGGCGTGATTCGGGCATGATCTCGAGTTGGCGGAGCACCTCGAGGCCGGAGCGGAGGCCGCGCAGGCTGGGGATGTCCATGGCGCTGACCCAGACCACGTCGGTGCATTGCTCCATCGCGGCGAGGCCGATTTCGGGCATGCCGGGGGCGGTGTCCAGGACCACGTACTGGAATTCGTGGGAGAGCTGTTCAACCAGGCGGCTGACCTGTTCCGGGGTGATGTGGTCCGCGTCCACCGGATTGGGGGGAGCGCAGAGGGCGTAAATGCCGGCCGGGTGCACGGTGAGGAAGGCCTTGAGGACCAGGGAGTCCTGGGCTGCTGCGGGCGTGACGGCATCCGTGACGGTGTGCTGGGGGTTGAGGTAGAGGCCGGAGGCGACGTCGCCGAACTGGAGGTCCAGGTCAACGATGACCACGCTCATGGGCGCGATCTGCCCCAGGCCGATGGCGATGTTCGTGGCCAGCGTGGTTTTGCCGACGCCGCCTTTGGGGGAGAAGACGCCGATCACCAGGCCCTTGCCGTTGGTTTCCTGGTTGCTTTCGGGGCCGCGGTGCCGGGTGGCGAAGGACTGGCAGGCCCGTTCGAGCAGGACCCGGATTTCTGCGGCGTCCGCCTGCGGGCTGAGGATGTCCCGGATGCCGGCGCGCATGGCATTGAGGAGGTGCGCGGGATCCACGTCGCTGACCAGCACCAGGCTGAGGCCGGGGACCTGGACGTCGAAGACCTTGGCGAAGCGCAGAGCTTCTTCGTAGGGCACGTCCGGTCCGATGATGAGGACTTCGGGCTGTTCCTGGTTGAGGAGGGCGAAGAGTTCGTGCGGACCGGCCGGGAGGATGTCCGACGCGATGGTCTGGACGGAGCCGCGCAGGCCGTTGGCGACGGCGGCGCGCAGCTTCTGGTCGAAGTCTCCGTTGGGGGAGAGCAGGACGAAGCGGCTCACTTGTACACCACTTCCTTGCGTTCGATCTTGGGCCCGTTGTCCTGGGCGTCCAGGGGTTCCTTGGTGAGCCAGAGGCTGCCGAACTCGGACGCGAAAATGATCTTGTTGGCGTCGAGGTCATTCACGGCGACGGTGATCATAAAGGCGCCCTGGGGGAGGGCAGTATCCTGGGACTCGCCTTCGGCGGGCTTCTCCGCGCTCGCAGCACTTTGAACAACGGTCACCAGGACTTTGCGGAGCGTAAGCTGCGTGGTTTCAGCCACGGTGTTGGGTTTGTAGGCACCATCCTTGAAGCTGAGGGCGATGCCCACGTGGTCCCCTGGGCTAATTCGACCGCCTGCCACACGCTGCGGCTCGAGCTGGAAGGAAACTTCCTGGAAGCCGGCCGGAACCTTGACGGCACCTTGGTCGGTGGCATCTGTAGGAGGCACAAGCCGTTCGGCAAGGAGCTGTTCACCCGGAATAAGGTCGACGGCGGCGACTGTGCCCGCTTTGTCGTCCAGGTTCCTCAAGGCGCTTTTTGAAACGCCAGCGGCGGGAACTTTTTCGGTGGACAATGATGCTGCGAGGTCGTTGACTGGGGTCCCTGCTGGGGCGGCTTTTTTGACGACGAGCACATCCACCGTATCGAGTGTTCGCAGGGCGCGCTGATCTGCGCCTTGCGCGTAGAAGATGATGAGGACAGCCCCCACAAGCGCCAGGGCAACGGCGGCCGTACCGGCGAGCAGGCGAGACTTCACTTTCAACTCCTGGTTGAGGGTGGTTCGGGGTGATCAGAGGGTAAGGCGGGCAATCGAAGCCCCGTAATCCGGGGTGCTGCCAAGTTCAAAACCTTCGGCCAGGGAAACGAACTTCACGAAGTAACCCCTGATGGCCTTGTTGGCCACAGCCGTCCCGGTTGTCCAGCTGATGGATGCGAAGTGGTATCCGGTGACGTGGAACGCTGCGAAGCCTTTGATGTAGTACTTGCCGCTGGAGCCGGTTCCCGTAGCTATGTCGTACAAGGGCAGGAGGACGGTCTGGTCGTTCATCTGCGTGAAATCAGCTGCGGCGCACGTTGAGGGGACGCTTGCTCCTGTGTCACTGGCGAACCAGATGCCCGAGTTGGTAGATACGCCCGCTGTGGCGGTTATGGAGCATTTTGCTGAAGTGGTCTGGATCCAGCCGAATCCGCCAGGTATTCCACCACATCCGTTCACTGATTGCTCCAGCACCTGCTCGGGGCCCTTGACGCCCCCGGCAGGAATGTTCAATTTGCAGTGAGCGATGGCCAACGGCAGGATAATGGGTCCTTTGGACGGAGTTCCCCACGCGGCGGACGAACGGGCGCCGACTTCCTTGGTTGGGATGCCGATCGCCTTGGCGAAGAAGAGGGAAACTGAGTTGTCCTTGCCCCCGGCTTCCTTGGCAGTGGTGGTGACGCTGACCTTTCGTGCCGTCTTGTCCAGTTCGATGCTGAACACCTTGCTCATGCCGTCCAGGGCGTTCTGGTTGGCGAGGCTGGTCGCGAGGCTCGACGTCGTAACGCAATCCGCATCTGCAGCGTTCCGCGCGCATTTCTGCGCGACTGCGACGGCGGCCGCGTCAGCTCCATTCTGGAGTTGTGCGCGTTCTGAGTAAATGACTCCGACGTCGACGGCGACGGCCACGAAACCCAGGAGAGTTACCAGAAGGATTGCGACGAGGACTGAGACGGCGCCGTGCTCCCGCCCTGCCTTGTCTGTCTTCAGCCGCCACATAACATGACTCCCTTGCCTGTCATGGCGAAGGGACCGGCGATGCCGGTGATGGTGGTCAGCGTGTAGCTGATGGTGAAGCTGGTCTGCGGGCTGGTCCCCGCGGGAATCATTGAGGGGCACGCTGTGCCGAACTGTATGTTGGTGTCCTGCAACCCGGGATTGAGAGAGGCTGCTGCGTTTTTCGCAGCCGACCTTGCGGCTGTCTGACTACCGGAAATAGCCATGACCCGGGCGCCGTCCCTTGCTGCGTTGGTGAGGGTGACCTGGGCGTTGTAAGCTCGGCCGAATTCGATGGTGCCCAGAACAAGCATCAAGAGGAGGGGCAGCAGGATCGCGAATTCGACGGCGGCCGCGCCGCGCTCCGAATCGTGTGACACCTGCTGCACCTCCCTCTTCAATGTCTCGTTTTGCGCCTCTTGGAGGAGGCGGTGCGGTTCCGATATGGGGTCCGGAACCGGACGGGTCCGGTGCTAGCCTGCTGCAGGCTTCAGCGTGTTGTTGATGGTGTCGAAGAAGCCATCGAGAGTGCCGCCCAAGGTGCTGACTGCGACAATGATGACGACGGCGATAAGGCCCACCATGATGCCGTATTCCACGGCAGTGGCGCCCTTCTCGTCGCTCAAGCGGTTCTTGAGGTTGAAGCCGAGGGTCTGAAGCGTGGCAATGAGAGAAAGCATTTTGTACTCCTGAGCGAGACGGATTGGCTGGCCCTGCACCAGCTCTGATACGAAGTTAGCAATCAGAAAACGGGTTCTGCCGGTATCTTGGAGCATCCTGCGCAAAGGCTTTTCGGGGTGTTCTTTTCCTGCGTTTTCGCTTGGCTTTTGCTGCGCTAACACTGCGATTCGAACTACCGCGGGCACACAAACGGACCCCCTCGGTTCTGGGTGCCGAGGGGGTCCGGTCTTTGGGGCGCCGAGTAGGCGCGAGAGGCATGGGACGGCTAGGGGATGCCTAGTGCCGTGGTGATGCCGGTGGAGAGAAAACCGAAAAAGGAGTTTAGCGCGACACCGAAGACACCCACGCCGGCAACAATGACAATGGCAATGAAGCCGGCCAGAATGCTGTATTCAGTGGCGGTGGCACCGCGTTCCTGGTTGTGGAAGGCGGTAAGTACTGCAGAAGCGCCTGCCAGAAGCCGCGTCAGATATTTCACGAATCCTCCTAGGAGAATGCTGCAACGATGTTCATGACTGCCGGCCCCAGCAAGATGATGAAGAGGGTCGGGAAGATGAAGAAGATGAGCGGAAAAAGGATCTTTACCGGAATCTTCATGGCATGTTCCTCCGCTCGCTGACGGCGCTTAAGTCGCATCTCGTGGGCTTGAACCTTCAGAACTTTAGCGATCGCAATGCCGTACGCGTCTGCCTGAACAATCGCCCGGATGAAAGATCGCAGGTCCGGGACATCAACACGGTCAGACATCGACAGGTAGGCCTCCTTCCGGGAACGTCCAACTTGCATATCCTGCAAAGTCCGGGTCATTTCGTCCGCAAGCGGCCCGCTTCCATTCTGCGCCGTGCGGGCCATCGCGGCCTCGAACCCCAAACCGGCCTGTACGGAAATCAGCATTTGATCCAGGGTGTTGGGCAGTTCCTGCCTGATCTTGGCCCTTCTTTTCTCGGCATTGGTTCGAACCAGGAGATCCGGCGCGAAGTAGCCGAACGCAATTGCGGCGAGGAGAATGGCAAAGCGAGCTGGTTCCGGGGATGCGAGGAAGAAGAACAATCCGAAGGCCGCTGCTCCCAGCGCCAACATCGGTTTGACCACCAGGAGGCGCTCCAGCGGCCACTCTTTCGGCCGCCCCACCGCCGCAAGCTGCTTGTCCAGCCAAGCGACGTAACCCACTGGAGTGATTTTGCGGGCGATGGCGCTCGCATCTATAGACACGCCCTGCTGGGACGCGTTCCTGGCCCTTTGTCCCAAGTTTGCCTGGATGTTGCGAATGGCAACCCTGTCGACAGCGAACACGGACCAAACCAAATAGGAGATGGGAATAACGATTGCCAGCATCGCGCCTAGTGCTATCGGTGACATGTCATTGCTCCTAGTACTTAGGTTTGATCAGACGGCTGAGCCAGAAACCCCCGGCGGTCAGCATGACAGCGGCGGCCCCCAACATCAGATAACCGGGCACAGTGCTCGTAAAAGTCTTCGAGTACGAGGGATTGATAAAGATCAACGCGAAGAAGAGCACTACTGGAAGGCCCATGAGGACCGCGGCAGACATTTTGCCTTCAGCGCTCAAAGCTTTTACTTGCCGTCTAATTTGGTTGCGGTCTCGAATCGTCTCGCCAACGTGATCCAATACCTCCGCCAGGTCTCCGCCGACTTCACGGTGGATCTCGATCGCTTGTGAAATCCAGGAGAAGTCCTCACTGCCAGTGCGCGCAGACACGTCCAGCATGGATTCGCCAAGGTCCCGGCCGATCCTGGTCTCGTTGACGATTCGGCTCAGCTCCTCGGACATCGGTGCATCAGATTCGCGTGCTGAAGCGTCAATGGCCCTGAGGAGGCTGTGACCGGCACGCATGCTGCCGGTGAGCATCTGCAGCGTATCGGGCAACTGTTCGTCGAACTTGCTCTTTCGTCTGGATGTCAAGACGGTGAGATAGGCGAGCATGCCCCCGGGAACGACCGCAAACGCCAGGACTGCGAAGAAAAGGCCGCCCAACATGAATGCCAGCACGGCGCCGACCAGCGAGCCAGCCCCCATCATCAAGAGGAAGTCGGCCGGCTGGGCCTTCAGCCCGGCACGCTCAAGCCGTTCCCGACTGACAAGGAAGTCATTCTTCCCTTTCAACTTTTTGTTGATCGCGCCGACAGCAGTATCGGTGAGAAGGGTTAGCTTGGAGGCCGCCGCCGCGACGTCCGGGCGGCGCCTCTCCATCGGGATTACGTGCTTGGATTTGAGGACCACTGTGAATAGGAGGATGACCGCTGCGAAAAGCAACAGCACTCCCAACAGCATGGGTGCAACTGAGTCCTCTGGTACGGTCATCACCTGCTCCTGACTGCCTGGCCACCGAACACGGCCGGAGAAATCTTGATGCCGAGTTCCTCGAACCTGTCGGTGAATCGAGGCCGGACTCCTGTGGGTATTGGCTTTCCCATGAAGCGACCGTTGGCGTCGATGCCGGCTGAGTAGTCGAAGACAAAGGCATCTTGCAGTGTGACGATGTCCCCTTCCATCCCCTGTACCTCGGTCACGTGTGTTACCCGTCGGGATCCGTCGCGAAGCCGAGAAATATGCACGATCAGATTCACGGCGGAAGCAATCTGCTCCCGGATAGCCCGCAGAGGAAGATCCATACCGGCCATCAGCACGAGAGTTTCCAAACGGGCTACAGCATCTCGCGGTGAATTGGCGTGAACAGTTGAGATCGAGCCGTCGTGACCGGTGTTCATCGCTTGAAGCATGTCCAGCGACTCACCTCCACGGACTTCGCCGACGACGATCCGGTCAGGCCTCATACGCAACGAGTTGCGGACCAGGTCGCGAATTGAAACTTCGCCTTTCCCTTCAATGTTGGCCGGCCGGCTTTCAAGCCTGACCACGTGATCCTGTTGAAGCTGCAGCTCGACTGCGTCCTCGATGGTCACGATCCGGTCCGAAGCCGGTATGAACGAAGACAAAACATTAAGCATGGTTGTTTTGCCTGTGCCGGTACCGCCGGAGACGATGATGTTCATCCTGGCCAGGACACAGGCTCTGAGGAGCTCCGCCATCTCGGGGGACAAGCTTCCGAAACCAATGAGCTTCTCCACTGTGAGTGCTTCGCGCGAGAATTTTCGGATCGTCAAGGAAGCACCGTTCACAGCCAACGGCGGAATGATGGCGTTCACACGGGAACCGTCGGGGAGCCGGGCGTCTACCAGCGGCGATGATTCGTCGATCCGGCGGCCAATGCGCGTGACGATGCGCTCGATGACCCGCCGCAGGGCGTCTTCGCTGGTGAACTTGGTATCTGTAAGGAACAGCTGGCCGTGGCGCTCCACGTAAATCTGGTCCGCCCGGTTCACCATAATTTCCGTGACGCTTGGGTCGTCCAGATAGCGCTGCATCGGGCCGTGGCCGAGCACGTCGTCAATGATCTCGCGGGTCAGCCGCTGGCGTTCACCCTGCGACAGGGGGACCTGTTCTTCGTCCACCACTGCCCTGAGTTCATCCTTGACGAACTGATGAAGCTCAGCTTCCTCCAATGACGAGTCAGTGATCCGGGAGCCGAGCCGCTCATACAATGCCTGGCTCGCCCGCTCCTTAAGCCCTGCCAGTGCTTCACTCGCGCTTCCTTCTGTGAGCTGCACGTGTGTCAAAACCTGAGACTGTTCGGCCGCTTGCGCCTGCTGTAAAGCGCTCAGGGTAGCTGTCGGGGCCTGCGGGGCCGAGGAAATTGGCTCGCTCACTTCGGGCGAGTTGCTTCCATCGGACCGCAGCCTGGCAAATCGATTTGAGAGTGTCACTGCACTACCGCCCTTCGGTGGAGCTTCTTGCGGGGAGCTTCCCAGTTTGGTTTGAAGCGCTCGACCAGGTGCCGGAGTCCTTTGGCTGCAGCGTCACGGCTGCCGTCCTGCAGGAGAGGAACGCCCTTGTTTGTTGAAAACGTAACTGTCCGCGAACGGGGGAGCACGATGTCGACGGGAGCGCCAATTGTGGCCTCTACGTCCTGAACGGTGAGGCCGGTCTTGCGGTCAGCCATATTGAGGACAACATGCCTGTTATCGGGGAGGAGGTCGAGCTCCGAGAGGATCTGGAATCCCGTCCTGAGTCCACGGATGCTCGGTATGTCCATGCCGCAAACCCACACTGCGTCCGTAGCCTGCTCGAGGGTCGCCAGGACGTGCTCGCCAAGACCGGGGGCCGTGTCCACCACCACATACTGGAATTCAGCCCGCAGCTGACGCAGGAGGTGGCTTACGTGCTCTCCGGTGATCCTGTCCATTTCGATGGGGTTGCGAGGGGCACACAATACGTAGATGTTTCCAGGGTGAAGAGACAGATACGTCTTGAGGACCATGGCGTCCTGGCTCGCTGCTCCGACTACGGCATCGGTGATAGTGAAATCAGGGTCGAGCATCAGACCGCTTGCTATATCGCCGAACTGAAGGTCGAGGTCCACCACCACTACGCTCATCGGAGCTATCTGACCCAAACCGATGGCGAGGTTGCTGGCGATTGTGGTCTTGCCAACGCCACCCTTGGGTGACATGACCGCCACCACCCGGCCGCCTTCGGTAGTTGGACGCTCTGCAGTATTGGGGCTGAGCCCACGCCTGCGCCCCGCGGCTGCCAGGCTCGCCCGCTCTACCAAGGCGCGGACCTGATCCATATCTGCCGAGGGTGGGATGAGGTCCCGGATACCGGAGCGCATGGCATTCAAGGCCAGTTCGCCGTCGTCATCCGCGGCCAGCACGATGCTGATTTCCGGATACTGGAGGTCCATTACTGCGGCGAACTTGAGTGCCTCGTCCTGCGGTAGGCCAGGGCCCAGAATCAGTACCTCGGGCGGTTCACCAGCCTGTTGCCGTAGGATATCGTCGGGAGATTCGGGCAGGTATGCGGCCTGGAAGAACTGCAGCGATCCGCTAAGCGGAGCAACAGAGGCCCGGACCTTCCGCTCGTAGTCAACGGACGGGGAGATCAATATGAAGCGGCTCATTTGAATACCTTTGTCTGATTGACAACACCGTTGGTGCCCTCAGTGGCATCAGCCGGCTCCTTGGAGAGGTAGACCTTTCCGAACTCCGCTGCGTAAACCAGCTTCTCGGTGTCGACAGCGTCACGTGCCAAGGTGATCAGGTAGGCATCGCTGGAAGTTTGCGCGTCCTTGTTGGCGTTCAATGAACCAGTGGAGCTCGCTTGCGTGGCCTGCGCCTGTGTCTGGGCGGCGGCCCCCGAACTGAACTGAACCGCTGTCACCAAGACCTTGTGGAATGTCAGCTGGGTCCCGTTTTCGCCAGCGGCGCCAGCCATGGAAATGAAGATGCCCACCGTGTCACCGGCCTGGATCTTGCCACCTACCACTCGTTCAATTCCAAGGCGGAGGGTGATTTCCTGCAGTCCCGCAGGTACCGCAACCCGTGATGGCCCGAGGTACGCGTTTGCGTCGACCAAACGGCTGCTGAGCAGTTGCTCGCCGGGGACGAGTGCGACTGAGGTGACCATTGAACCTACGGCGCCCAGATCTTGGACGCCGTCAGCCGCGACGGCGGTGCGCGGCACCGGCTTTGTGGTGACGTACTGCGAGAGTTGACTGGCCGGCGTTCCCGCCGGCACTTCCTGTTTAACAACCAGGACGTCCTGAGTTTCCGTATTCGCCAGGGCGCGGCGGTCGGCGCCCTGAACGTAATTGAAAAGGAGTACGGTGCCTAGAACTGCTACAACCAGCGCGGCGATGCCTCCCAGTAGGCGTGCTTTCATTACTTTCCCCTTAGTTGGAACTACTTGATGAGTCGGATTTCCGAGGTGCCGAGGTCCTCGCCGCCCGGAATGTAGTTTCCGGAGCCAATGACCGTGTACTTGACGAATTGACCGATAACGCAGCGGTCGTTGCCGCCCGTGCAGGCCAGAGAACTTGTCATCCCGGGGTCGCTGCCGGTGTTCCGGAACTCGTAGACTCCGTTATTGCCGAATTTCCAGCCCCATATCTTGAAGGTGGCGTAACCAATGACATGGAAGGAGCCGCCCTGACCGGTACCTGAAGAAGTGTCGAAAACGGGAAACTCGACCTTGACTTCTCCCCCTGCCAGCAGAGTCGTCTTCCAGGTGCCAAGGATGGTGGCGCAGCCACTTGGAGGATTGTTACCGGGGTCGGAGCCCATGTCGTTGGTGCCCACTTGCGTATTGGCGACACAGGGCGAATCTTCATCAAGCCAGCCCCAACCACCTGGAATCTGTGTACCGGAGGGTCCCGTGCACGTTCCCCCGGGTTTGTAGGAAATTTTCTGGGCCTCTGCCGTCTGGCTCCCTGAGGCCAGGTTGTAGCAGTTGTCCGATAGAGCAAGAGGGAAACCAGAACCGCCACCAGGGGGACCCACAGCTGCCGTCGCCTGGGCTCCCACAGTTACGGGGCCGGCATTGATGGCATTTGCAAAAAGGTTGGTCAGGAAACTGGATGAACCGTTCTTGGTTGACGTTGTCACTGTCACCTGGCCGGGGACGGAAAGGTCTACGGAGGCGGTGCTCGCGGCATCATTGGAGTTCGAGTTTGCCAATCCGTCAGCTAAGGCAGGAAGGCATGTGCCGTCTTTGCAACTTTTGGCGACAGCCAAGGCACCCGCGTCGGCCCCGTTCTGCAGCTGCGAGCGTTCAGCATAAATCTGGCCAACGTCAACTGCCATGGCGCCTGCGCCTATGAGAACAAGCATCATGACGGCGACTGTTACGCCCGCCGCTCCGCGCTCGCCTTCCGCGACCCTTGCCTTCTTAACTAGCCGCCACATTGCATGGCCCCTTTGCCTGTAACTGTGAGTGTGGATCCGAAGAAGCCTGTCAACGATGAGCCGCTGTACTTGACAGTCACAACGGCGGTCGATGCCGGCGTTGCTGCTGGGCAAGTCGCCGCGGTGTAGTCGAAGGTAAGTAGCGAAGAGTTGATGGAAGGAGCCCCGGCTTTGCCGGCGGCAGTTGCCTTTGTCGCGTCCTTGGTGATGGCCATGGTGCGGGCAGCCTCGCGGGATGCCTGAGTCACCGACACCTGGACGTTGTAGGCGTTGGAGAACTCGACGATCGCGATGATCAAAGCGATCAGGATCGGAGCAACAAGGGCGAATTCGACGGCTACTGCGCCTCGCTCGTCATGCTTCCGGGTTTTATGGCTGCGTTTCAACGGGTCCCCCTGGACGGTTGCAGCGTGGACTTTAAGTGCGGTGTGCCGCGCTGATAAAGCGCGGCACACCGGTTTTCGTATACTTACCAGCCGCCAACGGTTGTGCCGAGGCTGCTGAAGAAGGTGTTCAGGTTTGTGCCGAAAAGGGTTACGCCGGCGACGATGACCAGGGCGATGAGACCCACGAGGAGTGAGTACTCAGTTGCGGTGGCTCCCTTTTCGCTGGAAAACCTTGCCCGGACAGCGATGATGAGGTCGTGAAGCGATGCGTTGAAGCGAGACATGATGCTGACCTTTCTTCAGTCGTCCTGGCTGTTCACCAGGCGCCGACCTTGCCTGCGAGGCCGTTGAAGAAGGTATTCAGGTTTCCGCCGAACAGCGTCACTCCGGCAACAATCACCAGGGCGATAAGCCCAACGAGGAGCGAGTACTCCGTAGCCGTGGCGCCCTTTTCAGACGAGAAACGATCCTTGACGCCGGCAACGAAAGCCATCATCGAGACCATAAGTGAAGTCATTGTAATTTCCTTTAATTCGGTGAAATGGATTTGATTTGATTTCAACGAATTTCCAGCTGCCCCCATAATTCTTTAGCGGCTGGACTTCGCTAAGAAGAGATTGTCATTAGGGGTGTAGAGGCAACAATGCGTAGTGGTACTCGACTTTTTCAATGCCCAGCAAAAGTACGTACTCGAAGGAGAGCGTGTGTACTCAGCAGGCGAGCTGAGTACGCGGTTGACTACTTGGAGCGAGCGTTTTGGCGGGCTGGGGATAGGCCAAGCTCGATCGTGTACGGGCTAAAGGAGGAAGAGTGTGACGGCCGCGGTGGCGCCGAGCATCGAGGGGCCGTGGGCCACCTCTGTCACTGTTTTTCGGCTCTTTCTGTTGAGGAGTGCAACAGTGACCAGGCCGTTGAGTATGAACCCGAGGAGGCCGCCAAAAAGCAGTTGCTGCCAGCCTAGGTACCCGAGGTAAAGGCCGATTGGCGCTGCGAGCTTCACGTCACCCATCCCGATGCTTTTGGGGGAAATTAGACCCAAAACGAGGTAGCTTCCGAACAAAACAACTACTCCAGCCAACGCTCGCAGCAGATTGTCAGCATGCTGATTAAGAATTGCCGGCACTAGAAGCAGGGGGAGACCGCCAGCTAAAAGCACTAAAATGAGTGGGTTTGGCAATAGGTGGAGTGAGACGTCGATGCGGGCGAGCTGCACGCCAACCACCGCAAAGAAAAGGAATGCTGGTAGGCCAAAGGTAATTCCGAAGCGCAGTGTAAAAGCTAAGCATGCGATTCCGGTGACCGCCGCGGTCGTAATCCTGACGGACAGGCGGGGGAGTCCGCCGAGTCTTGGAAGGCATTTGGCGATGAGGATCTCAGCTGCGGGGGAGAGGATCAACCCTAGAAGTGCTGCTCCAACGACGAGGAGCCACTCGGAACCGTCACTACCCGTTGCAACCACCGCGACCCCCTGCGTCTATGCCGGCGGGAGCTGAGACGCCGTCCGGCTACCCCATTTTGACCCTGAACCCCCTAACGCGCTAATCTTGGTAGTCGTTGTGCGTGTCCTATTCCGATGGTGCGTGCCCGCTTGAGAATCCGGTTGCAGGATGACTACTCAACGTGCACATTCGGAACTTCAGGATGACTGGTTACATAGAGCCCTCACCTCTGTTCCGGTAGCGCGCAGACAGTAGGTGCACGAGCTAGTGACACCTAAACAAGAACGCCAGAACAAGAACGAGGCAAACACCGTGCGTACGTACACCCCGAAGCCCGGCGATATCAACCGCCAGTGGCACGTCATTGACGCCACAGACGTTGTCCTTGGTCGTCTTGCAAGCCAGACCGCAATCCTGCTGCGCGGCAAGCACAAGGCCACCTTTGCGTCCCACATGGACATGGGCGACTTCGTCATCATCATCAACGCTGAGAAGGTAGCCCTGACCGGCGCCAAGCTGGAGCAGAAGCGCGCATACCGCCACTCCGGCTACCCGGGCGGCCTGACCTCCGTCAACTATGCGGAGCTGCTGGAATCCAACCCTGTCCGCGCTGTGGAGAAGGCCATCAAGGGCATGCTCCCCAAGAACTCCCTCGCTGCACAGCAGCTGGGCAAGCTCAAGGTCTACCGCGGTGCAGAGCACCCGCACGCCGCCCAGCAGCCCAAGACTTTCGAAATCACCCAGGTCGCCCAGTAGTCCTGGCCACCAAACAACTTATCTATACAAGGAGAATCGTGGCTCAGAACGAAGAGACCACCGAGGCCGTCGAGGCCGAGGAAACCCTGACCAGCTACACCTCTGAAAGCTCAGCTGCCGAAGCTGCGCCCAAGAAGGAGCGCCCGGCACTGACCGTTGCCGGTGCAGCAGTTGGCCGTCGCAAGGAAGCCGTTGCACGCGTTCGCGTTGTCCCCGGCTCCGGCAAGTGGACCATCAACGGCCGCGCGCTGGACAACTACTTCCCGAACAAGCTGCACCAGCAGGACGTCAACGAGCCCTTCAAGATCCTTGATCTCGAAGGCGCCTATGACGTCATCGCCCGCATCCACGGCGGCGGCATCTCCGGCCAGGCCGGCGCCCTGCGCCTCGGCATCGCCCGTTCGCTGAACGAGATCGACGTCGAGAACAACCGCGCCACCCTGAAGAAGGCCGGTTACCTGTCCCGTGACGCCCGAGTCATCGAGCGCAAGAAGGCCGGTCTTAAGAAGGCCCGCAAGGCTCAGCAGTACTCCAAGCGCTAAATCCGCTTATACAGAAGCCCGTCCCGCCAATGGCGGGGCGGGCTTCTGCCGTTTACGCCCGGCCTATACATTCGCTTGGAGGGGGAGTCCGGGAGGAGAAGTGGGATTGACTTCCAGCCAATGGCAGGTGCGTCATCGTGAGGTGGGAAGGATGGAAGTCGAAGGCCATAGGATCAGTGGGATTTATGGGTGGACTGCCGGGAAACAGTTGAACCGTTTGTCCGAGATGGATGGGCTGTCCCATTTTGGCCGAGACGCCTCGGAAGCGTAATGAAAGTCGACAAGTGGTTCAGCGACAGGATGAGCCAAATCCGATGTAAGGACTTAAAGAAGTCGTGCACCCGCGTGGCGAATCTGCGCAAGCTCGGGATCAGGCCGGATGTGGCCTACCAAGGGTGCATGAGCAGCTGAGCTTACGGGCGGATTGCGAAATCACCCATCCTTCACCGCGCGCTGCCCACCGAGCATTGGGCAGGGCACTGCCTCATCTTCGTCCCTGCTGCCTGGGATCGCTTTCAAATGACCTGCAACCGCCATAGGCGAGGCCCGCACGTACGGTGGTGTGAGGGGCGGGCCGGGAAATCCGGCCCACCAACTCGATTTTGCGCGGCCTTAGCTTTTTGTGAGCCGGTAGACTGTGGTGTTTCCCAGCTTTTCTGAAGCAAAGTTCTGCTGTACCCAGTGAGAGATAGCTGTGGACGCTCCTTCGGACGCTTGCACTTCAAGGAATGCCTCCTGCTGAACGAGGTAGCAGATCTCCCCGGCCGCGACTTTCTCTTTGAAATCTTCAAGAGTGGGGGAGGGGTCGCTCCCCGCAAATCCCCCCAGCGGCATGACTGCCCGCCCAGATTCCAGTTGGAGCCTCGCGGCCGTTTGGCTGGCGTAGCTCGCTGCGGCCCAAGTACAGTCTCTCGCGTCCGCTAACGCGTCTACCACGGCCGTGTCAGGTACACGGCCGAAAGCTATGTCATGGGCCCAAACGAGCTCGTTGTTGCGCAGTGACTCCATAAAGTGGCTGATGGTAGCCGGATTCTTCGTGAGAACGCCCGACAGAGGATTTGACCCATTGAAGCCGACAGTCACATTGTGTACTGAGGTAGCAAGCGGTCCGCACAAGAGCGAAGCGGCAAGAAACCATGCTGCGACACGCTCCATTTTTAACGTGGGCGGCTTGATGACGAGTGCTGCGATGGCCGCAATGCCTATGCCGAGTACGGCCGTGGGCAACCAGTTCGGCCACTCTGCGGTTCCCGTCAGAATAAGCCACGATGAGAGTAACGCAATCAATGCGACGGTGGCCCCACCAAGGCGGGTCAGTGGCGAATCTCTGTTAGAAACGAGCGTGTCGAGGGTGAGCCCGAGCACCAGTGCTAGTGGCGGTGCCAGCGTCGCCGTGTAGTAAGTATGGATCTGGTCGCCCATAAAGCTCAGCAACAGAAATGCTGTCATAAGCCAGATGCCTGAGAGCAATACCAGCGGGCGTATCGGCAGATGTCTGGAGAGCTTGTTCCAGCGAACTGCCAGCAGACACACGGCGAGAAGAGCGCCAACCAGAAGCCAGGAAGCTTCCTGGTTGTAGTTCGCGTTCAGCAGCCTGAATAATCCCGCATCGCTTTCGACGGGCCGAAATTGGATTGGGACCTGCACGGCTTCGGGCATCACGTCATTGGTAACAATCCGATCGACGCCGTTGTAAGCGAATGTCAGCTCAATCACGCTGTTGGAAGGAGATCCGCCTACGTAGGGTCTATCACCGGCGGGAAGCAGATCCACAACCGTCATCCAGAGTCCGCCCGTGACTATCAAGGCGCTTATGGCGACAGCTGCGGTTGCTAGCCGACGTGCCCACGGCTGCGGGCTGAACAGGACAAACGCCAGACCTAGGGCAGGTACACTGAGCATTCCCTGCAGCTGCTTGGTCATAAAAGCCAAACCCAGGAGTGCGCCAGCCATGACGAAGAAACGTCCGCGTCCAGTTTCAATGCTGCGCAGGACGAACCACACGGCGGCCACCATTAGCAGCAACATCAGCGGGTCCGGGTTGTTGTAGCGGGACATCAAGGTGACGATTGGAGTAGTGAAGAAAACGGTTGCACCGAGCAGCGCGGCCACGCTCGAAGCGCAGCGCCTCAAGATCATGTAGATCAGCAGCGTTGTTCCGATGCCCATGAGAACCTGCGGAAGTAGCATAGCAGGGGGATTGAAACCGAATAATCGGACTGACAAGCCCATGACCCAAAGGCTCAGAGGCGGCTTGTCCACAGTGATTGAATTGCCCCAATCCGAGGACCCAAAGAAGAACGCTTTCGCATCCATCGTGCCAGCCTGAACAGCAGCGCTGTAGAAGTAGTTGGCCCAGCCGTTTATGCCTAGGTTCCACGAGTACAGCAACGCGTTCGCTGCGAGGATCGACAACAATACCGGCCGCTCCCAGGCTGGGTCCTCGCGTCGGCCTCGCCACAATTGACGGAGGCGACCGGCAGTGAAAACCTTGAAACGGGTTAAAGGAGCAGCGCTTCCTGGCTCGGTGCTTGCCTGCAGCGTCGTGAGTGTCATCCGCCAGTTCTTCCTACTTTCTCCTAGACCAGCTCTCGGCTGCCGGAGGACGTTCACAGGACGCGTCCGCTCGAAGCAACTGACGGAGTAAGGGGGATACCGGCGCGATCGGTCGTGTGCTGAGCCCTGAACACCCAAAGTCGCAAAAGGACGAATCTCAACAGTGTGGCAAAAACGTTAGCCGCAGTCAGTATCAGCAATTCCAGATTCGGCGCAGCGTCTGGATTTGCGGCATGCAATAGCAGGAGGGAGGAGGACGTTATTGTCCAAGCAAGTACAAATACCAATAAGCCTTGGAACTGCTGCGTGAAGAGTTTGTCCGGCCCACTAATGCCAAACGTGAACCGGCGGTTGGCCGCTGTGTTACCTACTGCAGTCACAAGCAGAGACAGGAAGTTTGCCTCCTGCGCGCCGAAGGGACCCTGGAGAACGAGATACAGCAAAGCGAAAGCAAGAGTCGAAACCCCTCCCACCAGGCCAAAGCGCAAAACTTGGCCAAAAAAGCTTGGCCGTCCCACTGGCACAATCGGCCGGCGTCCCAGTTCGGCGTAAATTGCCTGAACTGGTATCACGCCCTTAACCAGGGACCCCATAACACGGACCATGCCTCGAAGATCGTCGAGGGCGGTCTGCTTTATGTCCACCCGGCTATCAGGGTCATCTACCCAATCGACAGGGATTTCATGAATGCGAAGACCTGAGCGTTCAGCAATAATCAGCAGTTCTGTGTCAAAGAACCAGCCGTTGTCCTCAACATGAGGGAGCAGGCGTTTAGCAACGTCGGCCCGAATCGCCTTGAAGCCGCATTGGGCATCGGAAAAACGGACTTGCATCGTGCGGCGGAGCAGGAAGTTATACGACCTAGAAATGAATTCACGTTTCGGGCCTCGACTAACCCGGGAGCTCTGCCCCAGTCGAGTGCCAATGGAAATATCGGAGTGCCCGGACAGAAGCGGAGCTACCAGAGGCGGCAAGGCTGCAAGGTCAGTGGACAGATCCACGTCCAAATATGCAAGAACCTTGGCGTCGGATGCGCCCCACGCGTCTCTCAGCGCGTATCCCCGTCCTTTGACCTCAAGGCGGCGGTATTCAACGTTCGGCATGTGCTCGCTGAGTCGAGCGGCAATCACCGGAGTCCGGTCGGTGCTTGCATTATCGGCGATGGTTATTTTCCACGTCGATGGCATTTCGTGCGTCAGATATTCGGCGAGCCTACTGATGCTGTTTTCGAGTACCGCTTCTTCATTGAAAACCGGTACTACAATTTCGAGCGCCAAGCCCCCATAGCTAGGTGTCATGCATGGAATGGTAGGGGTGGCGAGAGTCAGAGGGCGATGCTTTCTCACAAAGTCGAGTACTCGTCAGCCAAAAACAGGTAGTCCCGATCTCAGCGGCACTGATGACCTAGCCAAATACCTATTAATCTGGGTGGTGTACCCCAATGACCGTTGCCGTTCGCACAGCCAGAGGGCACCGCGAGGTCGCAACCATTTTTCCGCTGGCTTCTCAACGAACTCATGAAGGAGACCAGAAAGTGCGATCCCGGCATCGATGGCCAGGATCGCGGCGCGAAGGTCTCGGCGGCCGGCCCAGTCAGGAAAGGCCGGATCCAGATCACTAACTCGTGAACGAGGTATAGCGCGAACGACCATTGACTAAGCCGGACCAAACTTTGAACCGAGCGCGGTGTGACTGCCGGATGGGTCATGGCTTGCCGCCGCAGCGATGAGTGTGAGGAAGCCTGGCATCATGATCAAGCTGTTGTAGACCACTTGGATGGACCCAGCCATACTGTTCAAGATCCGTGACGCGACGAACAAGCCTGAGGAAACAGCGTCCTCGAGACGGGGAAGGACGTTTCTGGCAACGTCAGCGCGAATTGCATTTTGAACCCGCACTCCGCGTGGGAGAAACGCACATGCATCGTGCGCTTTAGAGAAAGCTATACGATCGCGAAATGAGCTCGCGCTTTGGACCCCGGCTGACACCTGAACTTTGACCGCGTCTCGTGCCGATGGAGATATCGGAGTGACCGGATAACAGAGGAGCCACCAGCGGCAGCAGGCCCCCCAGATCCGTGGACAGGTCTACATCCACATACGCCAAAACCTCGGCTTTGGAAGAGCTCCACGCATCACGAAGGGCATGACCGCGCTCCTTAACGTCCAGACGTCGATACGTATCGTTGGGGACAAGCGCAGCCAGATGTGCGGCAATAACTGGTTTGTGTTACCTGTGCTGGCGTTGTCGGCGATGGTAATCTGCCACGTGTTGGCATTTCCAGTTTCGAATAATTCGCGAGCTCCGTGATGCTCTTGCCGAGTACCGATTCCTCATTTAAGGCGGCACAAAGATTTTAAGCGACAAGCCCCCCATAGCTTGGATTCATGCTATGTATGTTTAGATGCCAGTGGAGGGCATACTAGGGATGCGCGGAAACCGCTGGGATTCTTATGAATTTCTTAGGGAATTCTTGATGAATTGGGGAAATTCTTGATGAATTGGCTTGCTGCACTGCCGGGTCTAGCAGGGGCAATCGCAGTGCTCATGATTCCCGGACTGCTCTTGGGCTGGGCGCTAGGATTTCGGCACGTATGGGTGATTTCACTTGCACCCGTCCTGACGGCGTCAGTTGTTGCAGTGTCCACGCTGGCCTGTTGGTGGTTGCAGATCGACTGGAACATCGGCACCTTCAGTGTCGCCACCGTGCTGATTGCTGGAATAGTTCTCGTGGTGGTCCGTTTAGCGGGCAGACGATGGCCGGAAAACTTTGCATGGAAACCGGGGGGTCACTCAGCGGGGAGAGCGTACTGGATCGCTCTCTTGACGGGCGGGATCTTGCTGACATTGCGTTATGCCCAGATTGTTGAGCACCCAGGCAACATCAATCAGGGCATTGATACACCGTTCCACCTGAATTTGACGCAGCAAATTATAGATTCTGGCGATGGATCGCCCTTCTCTGTGCGGGAGCTTATGGCCGGCTCGGATGAATTTTATCCACAGGTCTGGCACGCGCTCGCAGCTTTGATCGCTGAAGCGACGCGATTGCCAGTGGTTGAATCCTCGAACGCCCTCAACCTAGCGATAGTGGCGGTCGCTTGGCCGCTGGGTGTCCTTCTTTTTGTCTATGTGGTTATCGGGCCCAAAATTATTGCCCTTCTATGTGCCGCTGTTGCAAGCGCGGGCTTCTTCGCCTTTCCTTTCACCGTTATGCAGAGCCAGAAGAGCGACTTCGGACCGCTCTTTCCCTACATGCTGGCGGTGACGTTTTTGCCATCGCTCATTACGGTCCTGGCGGCCGTATTGAAGTTCGGCAAGACCACACGCATACCATGGCCTTTGGCCGCAGTTACGCTGGCCCTCGGGCTGCCGGGACTTGTCTGCACGCATATGTCCGGCCTGGTGGCTCTTGTGGGACTTTCATCGATTTTTTCGGCCATGGCTGCATGGCGCTCGTTCCGGGAGCTCACGCAACGTCGGTCCGGACTCTTCAAATATCTGCAGTGGACAGCCCTGTGGATCAGTGTGTGCGCCTGTAATTTGCTAATTTGGGCAGTCGTACGCCCTTGGACCTACTCGTGGGATCCAATTGATTCGCTTCCTGCCGCAGTCGGGAGTGTGCTCCTGACCGCACCTACGCACGGCGACGTTGCTTGGGTCCTGGCTGCGCTCGTCGTAGCGGGAACGGGCCTGCTGATTCGGAGGTCAACCGAACGGTGGTTTCTGGCGTCCTACCTCGGTGCAGTTGCGCTGTACATAGTGGCGGCGGCGGTTCCTCATTCACTTCTCAGAGTGCTTGTTATTGGCGCCTGGTATGGTGATCCACCTCGCCTTGCTGCTCTCCTGCCAATGTTCTGGGCCGTATTTGCCGGTGCAGCTGGCGCATGGATCTTCGAGAGCGTCTCCCGGTACCGAATCAAATGGATCGTTCCGGTGGGCATTGCAGCCTTGGCAGCGTCCGTCATCATTTGGCCGACGAATTCCGAAACGACGCCTGGTCGAGAACGCACGTACGCTCTCAATGAGTCTTCACCTCTGTTGACTCCGGACGAGCTCGAATTGTTGAAGCGGCTCCCTGTCGATGTACCAGAGGACGCCGTCATGGCAAATAACCCATGGGACGGAAGTTCCACGGCGTATGCCATAACCGATCGACGCGTACTTTTTGTCCACGCGGCTACGGGTTCCAACGCAGACAAGCTGCTTGTGTCAAAGGAGCTGAATCAAGCCACCCGCGGGTCCGAGGTCTGTGCGGCAGCCAAGCGGGAAAACATTCAATTCCTCCTGGATTTCGGGGGTCGCTACATAGATCCGAAACGAAAGGAAGTAAATGACTTCCCAGGTTTGGACGGCGCCGAGAGCTCATCAGCATTCCAGAAAGTTGACCAGCAGGGCTCGGCGGTTCTCTATAAATTCATCGGTTGCGATAGCTAGAAACTCTCAGCCTCGGCACCGTGAGCTGGTGAGCCTCGGCGGCTTAGCTCCTCGGACCCATCCTCTAGACTTGACCGGTGTCTAGATTATTTGGAACTGATGGTGTCCGGGGGCTGGCGAACGGTCTGTTGACTGCCGAGCTTGCCATGCAGCTGGCCCAGGCGGCCGCCGTCGTACTCGGCCACGACCGAAACTCCAACGGCTCCCGGCCGCGCGCCGTGGTGGCCCGCGACCCGCGTGCCAGCGGTGAGTTCATCGCCGCCGCCGTGGAAGCGGGGCTCTCCAGCTCCGGTGTTGACGTCTACGACGCCGGGGTCCTTCCCACGCCCGCGGCGGCCTACCTTGTGGCCGACCTGGACGCCGACTTCGGTGTGATGATCTCCGCCTCGCACAACCCTGCCCCGGACAACGGCATCAAGTTCTTCGCCCGCGGCGGCCAGAAGCTCCCCGATGACGTGGAGGACGCCATCGAGGCGCAGATGACCAAGGAGGCTGTCCGCCCGGTCGGTGCCGACGTCGGACGCATCCAGCGCTTCTCGGACGCCGAGGACCGCTACATCGTCCACCTCCTGCAGACCCTGCCCCATAACCTCGAAGGACTCACGGTCGTCCTCGACTGTGCCCATGGCGCCGCGAGCGGCTGCTCGCCCCAGGTCTTCAAGGATGCGGGCGCGAATGTCATCGTCATCGGTGCGGACCCGGACGGCCACAACATCAACGACGGCGTCGGCTCCACCCACCTGGGTCCCCTCAAGGAAGCCGTGGTGAAGTACGGCGCGAACCTGGGCATCGCCCACGACGGCGACGCCGATCGCTGCCTCGCAGTGGACCACGAGGGCAACGAAGTGGACGGGGACCAGATCATGGCCATCCTCGCCGTGGCGCTGAAGAAGTCAGGCAAACTCAAGGACGACGTCCTGGTTGCCACCGTGATGAGCAACCTCGGCCTGAAGATCGCCCTCCGCGAAGCCGGCATCAGCATTCGTGAAACGGCAGTGGGGGACCGGTACGTTCTCGAGGAAATGCGCGACGGCGGCTTCAACCTCGGCGGCGAACAGTCCGGCCACGTCATCTTCGCTGACCACGCCACCACAGGCGACGGCGTCCTCACCGGGCTGCAGCTGGCCGCCCAAATCGCCCTGACGGGGACACCGCTCAAGGAACTCGCCACCGTGATGACCAAGCTTCCCCAGGTCCTCATCAACGTCAAGGGCGTGGACCGCACCAAGGTGGGCAGCAACGACGTCCTGGCCCAGGCAGTAGCATCGGCGGAAGCCGCACTGGGCGACACCGGCCGCGTCCTGCTCCGCCCGTCCGGAACCGAGCCCGTGGTGCGGGTGATGGTGGAAGCCGCCGACGAAGAGACGGCGCAATCCATCGCCGAGCACCTCGCCCAGGTGGTCCGGTCCGAGCTGGCCCTGGAGCAACTCGTCAGCGAGTAACCAGGACAAATAAGTGGCCCGCCTCCGTACGGAAGCGGGCCACAGGTTTAGGAGCAAACGTTAGGACGCGCGCTCCCGCAGAGCGTCCCGGATCTCCGTCAGGAGCGCGATCTGCGGATCCTCTGCGGATTCTTCCTTCACGTCCTGCTTGATCCCGAGCCGGCGGTTGCGGCGCTCGATCATGTGGTTCATGGGCAGAACCACCACGAAGTAGATGGCGGCGGCGATCAGCACGAACGAAATGACCGCGGAAATGACCCTCCCATAGAGGAAGCCCTCCCACTGCATTTCCTCAATGCCCTTCGCCTGGAACAGGAGCCCGATCAGCGGGGTGAGCAGGCCTTCGACGATTGATGTGACAACGGCGCCGAACGCGGCGCCCATCACGACAGCGACGGCAAGGTCAACAACGTTGCCCTTCATAATAAAGTTCTTGAATCCAGTCAGCATAGGAACCAAGCTAGCCCAGCAACCGTAACCGCCGGTGAAGGAGGGGTGACTTTTCCGCGCGTGTTGGGAACTAAATACACGTACTGGTCGATCACGGATATCCGGGCGCAGCGTCCACGCCGAAGTACTCCTCCAGCGTGTTGATGCCGCGGTTCACCATGTCCGTGGCCGCCTCCACCCCGACGTATCTAAGGTGCCACGGTTCGTAGTAGTACCCCGTGATCGGGTGGAACATCCATGGATACCGCACCAGAAACCCGAACCGGTGTCCGTTGGCCTTGGCCCACACTGCCGCGGGCTGGTCCGCGAAGCACGGCTGGAAGCTGCACGCGCCCCCGCCGTCACCGATGTCGAACGCCCAGCCGGTCTGGTGTTCGGAGTAGCCGGGGCGGGCGCTGGCCGTGTCGGCGTCGGCCTGGCCGCGCGAGGCGACATACCCGTTGTAGGTCGCCACCTGCGTCGTATAGGAGCGGTAGCCGCTCGCGAGGACCATCGCGACGCCGTCCTGCGCGGCCGCCGCGAACATCGCCTCGGCGGCCGCCGCCGTCGTGCTGTTCAGTAGTGCCGCCTCACCGGACGCGGTAGTCGCGACGGCGGGTTGCACCAGGTCAGCCGGCACATAGTCGGGCGGAACCAGCGGCCGGTGCTTGTTGACCACCAGCCACGGACTCGCGGGGTCGGTGAGCGAGTGCTGGCGCGGCAACGCAGAGGAGGGCGATGGCGTGGGGGACGGCTCCGAAGGCGGGGGAGCGGCTGTGGTGCCCTCCGCCGTCGTCATTGCCGCTGAGACGGAAGGCGACGGTGAAGCAGTGGGGGAGGCCGACGACGGCGCCGCTGCCTCAGGTGCCGCCGGCGCGCAGGCTGCCAGGACAGTTAGCCCTGCTCCCGCCGCGAGGAAGCGGGCGAAGCTGCGCCGGCTGGTCGGAGTCCCGGCAGGTCCGGCGCTCGGAGCGCAGTCGTAGCACACCTGTGCTAGACCTTCCGGAGCAGCATGCGGCGGATCGAGTGGTCCGCATCCTTGGTGAGCACCAGCTGGGCCCGGCCACGCGTGGGGAGGACGTTCTCCTCCAGGTTGGGCTCATTGATGCGCTTCCAGATGTCCCGCGCGGTGCTCTCGGCCTCGTCATCGGACAGGCTCGCATACCGGTGGAAGTAGGACTCCGGCTGGGCGAAGGCCGTGGTGCGCAGCTTGCGGAACCTGTCCACGTACCACTCTTCAATGTAGGAGGTCTTGGCGTCCACATAGATGGAGAAGTCGAAGAAATCGCTCAGCGCCAGCCCCTGCTTGCCGTCATGCCGCGGCCGGGCCGGGGCCAGGACGTTGAGCCCCTCCACGATCAGCACGTCCGGGCGGCGGACCACCACTTCCTTGCCCGGAACAATGTCGTACGTGACGTGCGAGTACCAGGGCGCCCGGACTTCCTCGGCGCCGCTCTTGATTTCGCTCACAAAACGCAGCAGCGCGCGGCGGTCGTAGGACTCCGGGAAGCCTTTGCGTTCCAGCAGCTGCCGGCGTTTCAGCTCTGCGAGCGGGTACAGGAAACCGTCCGTGGTGATCAATTCCACGTTCGGGGTGCCGGGCCAGCGCCGCAGCATTTCGCGCAGCACACGGGCAATGGTGGACTTTCCAACGGCCACCGAGCCCGCCACGCCGATCACAAACGGCGTGCGCTGGGTCTGCTCGCCCAGGAAGGTGGTGGTGGCGGCGTGCAGTTGGCCGGCGGCCTCAACATACAGGTGCAGGAGCCTGGAGAGCGGCAGGTAAACCTCCCGGACTTCCTTCAGGTCCAAGGGGTCGCCAAGGCCGCGGAGACGGAAGATATCCTCCTCGTTAAGAGGCTGTTCCATCTCGTCTGCAAGCCGGGACCAGGTCTGCCGGTCCAGCTCGACGAACGGGGAGACACCCTCTCCGTTCGCTTCGTTGCGTTGCACAGTCACTTTAGAGATTCTGCCCCCAGCCCGGCTGAGAGCGAAATGCATGTGGGCTGGAGCACAGCCTCACGCGCAACAGAAGCGGCCGGTGCGCCGCGCCCCGGTTTAAGTCCCGGGCACCCCTGCCGATAGTCTTGAGCCTATGTGTGGAATCGTAGGATACGTGGGCCGTTCTGGTAACGGCGGAAGTCACAGTGCGCTGGATGTGGTCCTTGAAGGACTGCGCCGCCTGGAGTACCGGGGCTACGACTCCGCAGGGGTCGCTGTTGTGTCCCAGGGTTTGATCGAGTCCCGGAAAAAGTCGGGCAAGCTGAGCAACCTGATTGCCGAGCTGGAAGCCCGTCCGCTGCCGGAGACGGTGACCGGGATCGGGCACACCCGCTGGGCCACCCACGGCGGTCCCACCGACCGCAATGCGCACCCGCACTTGGCAGATGACGGCAAGCTCGCCGTGATCCACAACGGCATCATCGAAAACTTTGCCGAGCTCAAGCTTGAGCTGCTGGACAAAGGCGTTACCTTCCTGTCCGAAACGGACACCGAGGTGGCCGCTGCCCTGCTGGGCGACATCTTCCGGAACAAGCTCGGCGGCGACGCTTCCGACGGCGGCCTGACCCGGGCCATGGAGCTGGCCTGCCAGCGCCTGGAAGGTGCCTTCACCCTGCTCGCCGTCCACGCCGACCAGCCCGACGTGGTGGTGGCCGCCCGCCGCAACTCCCCCTTGGTGGTGGGCCTGGGCGAGGGCGAGAACTTCCTCGGTTCGGACGTATCCGGGTTCATCGACTACACCCGCCGCGCAGTGGAGCTGGGCCAGGACCAGATCGTCACCATCACCGCTGACACCGTGCAGATCACCGACTTCTATGGCAAGCCGGCCGAGGGCAAGGAATACCACGTGGACTGGGACCCGGCCTCTGCGGAAAAGGGCGGTTTCAGCTCGTTCATGGAGAAGGAAATCCACGACCAGCCCGACGCCGTAGCGCAGACCCTGCTGGGCCGCTCGGACATCAACGGCAAGCTGACGCTGGACGAGCTGCGTATCGATGTTGAACGGCTCAAGCAGGTCAACAAGATCATCGTGCTGGCCTGCGGCACGGCCGCCTACGCCGGCACCGTGGCCAAGTACGCCATCGAGAACTGGTGCCGCATCCCCACAGAGGTGGAGCTCGCGCACGAGTTCCGCTACCGCGACCCCATCCTGGACGAGAACACCCTGGTGGTGTCCATCAGCCAGTCCGGCGAGACCATGGACACGCTGATGGCCGTCCGCTACGCCCGCGAACAGGGCGCGAAGACCATCTCCATCTGCAACACCAACGGCTCCACCATCCCGCGTGAGTCCGACGCCGTGCTGTACACCCACGCCGGCCCGGAAATCGCTGTGGCCTCCACCAAGGCGTTCCTGGCCCAGATCACCGCCGCATACCTGCTGGGCCTGTACCTGGCGCAGCTGCGCGGGAACATCTTCTCCGGCCAGATCAAGGACGTCCTCGCGGACCTGAACAAGATCCCGGCGAAAATCCAGACCATACTGGACAACGCCGGCCCGCTGCGCGAGCTCGCCCGGAGCATGGCCAACGAGAAGTCGGTGCTGTTCCTGGGCCGCCACGTGGGCTACCCGGTGGCGCTCGAAGGCGCGCTGAAGCTCAAGGAAATCGCGTACATCCATGCCGAAGGCTTCGCCGCCGGCGAGCTCAAGCACGGCCCCATCGCCTTGATCGACGAAGGCCAGCCGGTGTTCGTGGTGGTCCCGTCCCCCCGCGGCCGCGAATCGCTGCACGCCAAGGTGATCAGCAACATCCAGGAAGTCCGTGCCCGCGGCGCCCGCACCCTAGTGATCGCCGAGGAAGGCGACGAAGCCGTGAAGGCCTACGCCGAGCACGTCTTCTACGTCCCCGAAACGCCCACCCTCCTGATGCCCCTGCTGACCACCGTCCCGCTGCAGATCTTCGCCGCGGAACTCGCCGCAGCCAAGGGCTACGACGTGGACCAGCCCCGCAACCTTGCCAAGAGCGTCACGGTCGAGTAGTTCGTCCGCGGACAGCGAAACCCCGGGTTCACCAACCCGGGGTTTCCGCTTTTAAGTCCTCTTGCGGATGCGCCGTGGTCCGGCCCGTAACATGCGTCACCGTAGAATAAGCCGCATGATTGTTGGCATTGGCGTAGACGTTGTAGACATCGAGCGGTTCGGCCGCCAGCTTGAGCGCACCCCCGGCCTCCGGGACCGTTTGTTCGTTCCCGCCGAGCGCGAGCTGAACACCAGGTCCCTGGCCGCGCGCTTCGCCGCCAAGGAAGCTGTGGCCAAGGTCCTCGGTGCGCCCGCCGGCATGAACTGGCAGGACTGCTGGATCGGCCTGGACCACAACGGCCCCACCGTCCAGGTCAAAGGCACCGTGTTGGCCGTCGCCGAGGCCAAGGGCGTCAAGCGCTGGCACCTCTCCATCAGCCACGACGGCGGCATCGCCACCGCCACGGTCCTGGCCGAAGGCTGAACCGGCGTCCCGCGCCACTGACGCCGTGATCAGCGCCTACACCGGAAAACAGGTCCGGCAGGCCGAGGAACCACTCCTCGCTGCCGGGCTCGGTGATGTCCTGATGCAGCGCGCCGCGCACGGGTTGGCGAACGCCATCATCCGGGAGCTCAAAGTCCGCAGCCTCCGGACGTACGGTGCGCACGTTGTAGTCCTCGCCGGTAAAGGAAACAACGGCGGCGACGGGCTGTATGCCGCGGCGTTCCTTGCCGCCCGGGGCATGCGTACGACGGCGATACTCACCTCTGACTCCGCCCATCCCCAGGCATCGGCTGCTTTTGAGCGGACCGGCGGGCGCGTCCGTCACCTCAGTGAGGCGGCACTCGGCGAGCTGGCGGCAGAAACGGCACGCGCCGACGTCGTCATTGATGCAGTGCTGGGAACCGGTGCCAAGGGCGGGCTGCGGGGGAGTGCCGCCAGCCTGGTCGAGGCCATCAACGAGGCCCGCTCCCAACCTGGCACCGCGGGCTTTGTGGTCGCGTGTGACCTGCCCAGCGGCGTGGACGCGGATACCGGCGGGGTCTCCGAACCAGTTCTCTCCGCTGACCTCACGGTGACCTTCGGAGCAGCCAAGGCGGGCCTGCTGGCCGACCCCGGCGCGGACTATGCCGGCACGGTGGAAGTGGTGCCCATTGGCATCGAAGAGCACCTCGGCAAGCCGGAGTTGCGCAGGCTCGAGGAGGCTGACGTCGCCCGCCTCCTGCCGCGTCCCGCGCGGCGGGCGCACAAATATTCACGTGGAGTGCTGGGAGTGGTGGCCGGCTCGGCAGACTATCCCGGCGCGGCCGTCCTCGCCTGCCGGGGCGCCCTGGCTGCCGGCGTGGGGATGGTCCGGTATTTGGGGCCGGCCGAGGTGGCTGATCTGGTGCGCCAGTCCTGCCCTGAGGTGGTCTGCAGTACCGACACTGTGGCGGACAACCGGGTCCAGGCCTGGTTGGTGGGCTCCGGGATGGGGCCGAATGACCATGACCAGCTGCAGCGCGCCAGGGACGCCGTCGGGTCCGGCCTGCCTGTGGTGGCCGACGCCGGCGCGCTGCCTGCCCTTCCCGAAGTCCCGGCGCCGCACGTGGTCCTGACCCCGCACGCCGGCGAGCTCGCCGCACTGCTGAAGAGGCTGGGCGGTGAAGAGGACCGTGCGGCTGTGGAAGCGTGCACCCTTGCCGCGGTTCGCCGGGCAGCCGCCCTGACCGGTGCCACGGTCCTGCTTAAGGGCGCCACCACACTCGTGGCCACGCCCGGTGGAGGTGTGTTCAGCCAGGCGGACGGCACACCATGGCTCGCTACTGCAGGCAGCGGTGACGTCCTGGCCGGCGTCATCGGCGCACTGCTCGCCCAGTTGGGTCCCGACGTCGGACGCTTCGGGAAGGTGGGCGTCGAACCTGAGGCGTCTTGGGCTGCCGTTGCCGCGCTGGGAGCCGCGCTACACGGCAAAGCCGGGAGGGCGGCGTCGGACGCTGTCAGCGGCGGACCGATCGCTGCTGGCGGAATCGCGGCGGCCTTGCCTCGCGTATGGGGTAAAGTAAGCACGCTTAGTAACTCTGGGGTCCGGAAACGTAATAGTCACACCTTGCCGTTACGGTAGGCATTAGTTCGCACCTGCAGTAGGGGCCCTTGGTTTTTGCTGTGGAATCACAAAGAGGAGCATTATGGAAGTCTGGCCTGGATCGGCTTATCCCCTTGGCGCCACGTACAACGGAACCGGCACCAACTTTGCCCTGTTCAGCGAACGAGCAGAAAAAGTCGAGCTCTGCCTCTTCGACGACGACGGCAAGGAAACCCGCATTCCCCTGGACGAGGTGGACGGGTACGTCTGGCACTGCTACATCCCGCAGATCCAGCCGGGCCAGAAGTACGGCTACCGGGTCCACGGGCCCTACGACCCCGCGTCCGGCAACCGTTTCAACCCCAACAAGCTCCTGTTGGACCCGTACGCCAAGGCCGTCCACGGCCAGGTGGACTGGGACCCGTCGCTGTTCACCTACAACCTGGGCGAGCCGGACTCCATCAACAACGAGGACTCCGCCAGCCACATGATGATGGGCGTGGTGATCAACCCGTTCTTCGACTGGGACGGTGACCAGAACCTCCGGATTCCCTACCACCAGTCGGTCATTTACGAAGCACACGTCAAGGGCCTCACCCAGCTGCACCCGGAAATTCCCGAAGAGCAGCGCGGCACGTACGCCGGCGTGGCCCACCCCGCGGTCATCTCACACCTCCAGAAGCTCGGCGTCACCGCCATCGAGCTCATGCCGGTGCACCAGTTCGTCAATGACGGCACGCTGCAGGACAAGGGCCTGAACAACTACTGGGGCTACAACACCATCGGCTTCTTCGCCCCGCAGAACACCTACAGCTCCACCGGCGACACCGGCCAGCAGGTCCAGGACTTCAAGGCCATGGTCCGTTCACTGCACAAAGCCGGCATCGAGGTCATCCTGGACGTGGTGTACAACCACACTGCCGAAGGCAACCACCTGGGCCCCACGCTGTCCTTTAAGGGCATCGACAACGCCGCCTACTACCGGTTGATGGAGGGCGACGAAAAGCACTACATGGACTACACCGGCACGGGCAACTCCCTGAACGTCCGCCAGCCGCACAGCCTGCAGCTGCTGATGGACTCGCTACGCTACTGGGTTACCGAAATGCACGTGGACGGCTTCCGCTTCGACCTCGCCTCCACCCTGGCCCGCGAGTTCTACGACGTGGACAAGCTCTCCACCTTCTTCGAACTCATCCAGCAGGACCCGGTTGTCTCCCAGGTCAAGCTCATTGCCGAGCCGTGGGACGTGGGTCCCGGCGGTTACCAGGTGGGCAACTTCCCGCCGCAGTGGACAGAGTGGAACGGCAAGTACCGCGACACCGTCCGCGACTTCTGGCGCGGCGAGCCCGCCACCCTGGGCGAGTTTGCCTCCCGCATCACCGGTTCCGCGGACCTCTACGAGCACTCCGGCCGCCGCCCCGTGGCGTCCATCAACTTCGTCACAGCACACGACGGCTTCACCCTTTCAGACCTGGTGTCCTACAACGAGAAGCACAACGATGCCAACGGCGAGGGCAACAACGACGGCGAATCCCACAACCGTTCCTGGAACTGCGGCGTCGAAGGCCCCACGGACGATCCCGAGGTCCTGTCCTTGCGGGCCCGCCAGCAGCGGAACTTCATCGCCTCGCTGCTGCTGTCCCAGGGCGTGCCCATGCTCCTGCATGGCGACGAGCTGGGACGTACCCAGCAGGGCAACAACAACGGCTACTGCCAGGACTCCGAGCTGACCTGGATCAACTGGGAATCCATTGACCAGCCGCTGGTCGAGTTCACCGCCGCGGTCAACGCCCTCCGCGCCAAGCACCCCACCTTCCGTCGCAGCCGCTTCTTCGACGGTCGGCCCGTCCTGCGGGGCGAGGGCGAGCGGCTGCCGGACATCGTATGGCTCGATCCCGACGGCGAAACCATGAAGCCCGAGGCTTGGGAAGCCGGTTTCGGCCGTTCGGTGGGCGTCTTCCTGAACGGAGACGGCATCCAGGGCAAGGACGCGCGCGGGCGGCGGATTACCGACGTCAACTTCCTGCTCTACTTCAACGCGCACGACGACACGGTCAAATTCACCCTGCCTTCGGACGAGTACGCGCCGGCCTGGGACATCATCATCGACACCGCCGGGCAAAATGCTGATACCGAACCTGTCAACGCCGGACAGCCGCTGCCCGTGGAGGCCAAGTCCCTGGTGGTCCTGCGCGCCCACACCATCGAGGAAGTCGAGCCTGACCACTCGGTCGCGGCGTCCCTGGCCGCCCTGACCCAGACCTCCACCAGTGAGACTGAGTCCCTCAGCACCCCCATGGTGGCAGAGCCGGGGAAGACCACGAAGGTGGGCTCGCGAAAGGCTTCGAAGAAATGAGGGTCCCTGCCTCCACTTACCGGCTGCAGATCCGCCGCAGCTTCACCCTGTTCGATGCTGCGGAGCAGGTTCCGTACCTGAAATCGCTTGGCGTGGACTGGGTGTACCTTTCGCCGATCCTCACCGCGGAGCAGGGCTCGGACCACGGCTATGACGTGACCGACCCCTCCGCTGTGGATCCGGAACGCGGCGGCCCGGAAGGACTGCTGGCCCTGTCCAAAGCTGCCCGCGAGCACGGCATGGGTGTCCTGGTGGACATCGTGCCCAACCACGTGGGCGTCGCGACTCCGGTGCAGAACCCCTGGTGGTGGTCCCTGCTCAAGGAGGGGCAAGGCTCACCCTACGCGGAGGCGTTCGACGTCGAGTGGGACCTGGCCGGGGGGAAGGTCCGGCTGCCCATGCTGGGTTCGGACGAGGACCTGGACAAGCTGGAGATTAAAGACGGCGAGCTCCGTTACTACGACCACCGCTTCCCGATCGCCGACGGCACGTATTCCGACGGCGATTCGCCGCAGCAGGTGCACAGCCGCCAGCACTACGAGCTGATCGGGTGGCGCCGGGCGGACGCCGAGCTGAACTACCGCCGCTTCTTCGCCGTCACCACGCTGGCCGGGATCCGGGTGGAAACCCCGCGCGTGTTCGAGGAAGCCCATGCCGAAGTGGGCCGCTGGTTCAAGGAGGGACTGGTGGACGGGCTGCGGGTGGACCACCCGGACGGCCTGGCAGACCCCGCCGGCTACCTGCGCTGGCTGAAGGACCTCAGCGGAGGCGCCTACATCCTCGTGGAGAAGATCCTGGAGCCGGGCGAAACCCTGCCGCAGGACTTCGCCACCGAAGGAACCACCGGGTACGACGCCCTGGCTGACGTGGACCGGGTATTTGTTGACCCCGCAGGCGAACAGACTCTCAACGAGCTTGACGCCAAGCTCCGGGAGTCTGCCGCACCCGCGGACTACGCCGAAATGATCCGGGGCACCAAGCGGATGATCGCTGACGGCATCCTCCGCTCAGAGGTGCTGCGCCTGGCCCGCCTGGTTCCCGAGTCCCACGGGCTTTCTGTAGAACAGGCCGCTGACGCCCTGGCGGAAATCATCGCCGCCTTCCCGGTGTACCGGACCTATCTGCCCACTGGGGCTGAAATCCTCAAGGAGGCCTGCGAGTCCGCCGCGGCCCGCCGGCCAGAGCTGGAGGTTGCGGTGGGCACGCTGCTGCCGCTGCTCCTGGACCCGGTAAACCCCATCGCGGTCCGGTTCCAGCAGACCTCCGGGATGGTCATGGCCAAGGGCGTGGAGGACACCGCCTTCTACCGCTACACCCGGTTGGGCACGTTGACGGAGGTGGGCGCCGAACCTACCGAATTCTCCGTGTCCTCCGAGGAGTTCCACCAGCGGATGCTGCGCCGGCAGGAACAGCTTCCGCTCTCCATGACCACGTTGTCCACGCACGATACCAAGCGCAGCGAGGACGCCCGGGCCCGGATCTCCGTGATCGCCGAACTGCCCCAGGAGTGGGCGGCCACCCTGAACACGCTCCGCGAACTGGCACCGATTCCGGACGGCCCCTACGAGAACCTGCTGTGGCAGGCAATCATCGGAGCCTGGCCGGCAAGCAGGGAACGGCTCCAGGGCTATGCCGAAAAGGCTGCCCGGGAAGCCGGCAACTCCACCATGTGGACGGACCCCAACGAGGAGTTTGAGTCCAGCGTCATGGCGGCTGTTGATGCCGTGTTCTACGAGCCTCGGGTGACCCAAGTGGTAGAGGACTTCGTTGCGCGCATTGATTCTTACGCCGCGTCCAACTCCGTTTCCGCCAAACTGGTCCAGCTGACCATGCCCGGCGTCCCGGACGTGTACCAGGGCAGCGAGTTCTGGGAACGTTCGTTGACTGACCCGGACAACCGCCGGCCCGTGGACTTCACGGTCCGGCAGCAGGAGCTGGCGAAGCTCGACGGCGGCCAGCTGCCTGAGGCGGGAACCGAAGCCAGCAAGCTTCTGGTCACCTCCCGCGCACTCCGGCTTCGCCGCGATAGGCCGGAACTGTTCCAGGGCTACACCCCGGTGAACGCGTCCGGTGCTGCTGCCGGGCACTTGCTAGCGTTCCACCGCGGCGCATCAGATGCTCCGGGAGCACTGGCGCTGGCCACCCGGTTGCCTGCAGGACTGGCGGCCGGCGGCGGCTGGCGGGACACCGCCGTCGAACTTCCGTCTGCCATGCGGGACGAGCTGACGGGGGCCGCTTACGGTCCCGGCAGCGTTTCGGTTGCGGATGTGCTGGGTACCTACCCGGTGGCTTTGCTGGCACCGGTGGATGGAGAACAGGCATGACCCTCGTCAACAGCGGTCCCGGGCGTTTCGACGTCTGGGCGCCGGACGCGCATTCGGTGATTCTGCAGGCGGACGGCCGGCAGTATCCGATGCTGAAAAAGGAGACGGCGCCCGGGCAGGAGGGGTGGTGGACCGCACCGGACGCACCCGGTGAGGGCGAGGTGGACTATGGCTATCTGCTGGACGGGGACGGCCACCCGCTGCCCGATCCACGCTCGCGCCGGCTGCCCGCCGGCGTCCACGAGCTCTCGCGCACCTTTGACCCCGCCGCGCACAACTGGCAGGACGGCGGCTGGAAGGGCAAGGACCTGCAGGGCTCGGTCATCTACGAACTGCACGTGGGCACTTTCACCCCCGAGGGCACGCTGGACGCCGCTGCCGGAAAGATTGGCTACCTGGCGGACCTGGGCGTGGACTTTGTGGAACTGCTCCCGGTCAACGGCTTCAACGGCACTCACAACTGGGGCTACGACGGCGTGCAGTGGTACGCGGTCCACGAAGGGTACGGCGGTCCGGAGGCCTACCAGCGGTTTGTGGACGCGGCCCATGCAGCCGGGCTCGGCGTCATCCAGGATGTGGTCTACAACCACCTTGGTCCCAGCGGCAACTATCTGCCCAAGTTCGGCCCGTACCTGAAGCAGGGGGACGCCAACACCTGGGGTGATTCCGTGAACCTGGACGGCCCCAGCTCGGACGTGGTGCGCGAGTACATCCTGGACAACCTCGCACTGTGGCTCCGGGACTACCACGTGGACGGACTCCGGCTGGATGCCGTACACGCCCTGCGCGATGAGCGGGCCGTGCACATCCTGGAAGAGTTCGGTGCCTTGGGCGATGCCATCTCGGCTGAAACCGGGCTGCCGAAAACCCTGATTGCGGAGTCGGACCTGAACAACCCGCGCCTGATCTACCCGCGCGACGCCAACGGCTACGGCCTGGACGGCCAGTGGAGCGACGACTTCCACCACGCCGTGCACGTCAATGTCAGCGGCGAAACCACCGGGTACTACTCCGACTTTGCGTCCCTAGCGGTTCTGGCGAAGGTCCTGAAGGACGGGTTCTTGCATGACGGCAGCTACTCCAGCTTCCGCGGCCGGCACCACGGCCGTCCCATCAATGCTGCCCTGGTTCACCCTGCGGCGCTGGTGGTGTGCAACCAGAACCACGACCAGATCGGCAACCGGGCCACCGGGGACCGGCTCTCGCAGTCACTGTCCTACGGGCAACTGGCCGTGGCCGCCGTGCTCACGCTGACGAGTCCTTTCACGCCGATGCTGTTTATGGGTGAAGAGTTCGCGGCGAGCACGCCCTGGCAGTTCTTCACCTCACACCCGGAACCTGAGCTCGGCAAGGCTACGGCGGAAGGCCGGATCAAGGAGTTCGAGCGGATGGGGTGGGATCCCGCCGTCGTTCCCGATCCCCAGGATCCGGAAACTTTCCGCCGGTCCAAGCTCAACTGGGACGAAGCATCGGGCGGGGACCACGCGCGCCTCCTGGAGCTGTACCGCTCACTCACGGCGCTGCGCCGCGAGTATTCCGAGCTTGCCGGCCTTGGCTTCGGCGAGACGGACGTCACCTTCGACGACGGCGCCGGCTGGCTGCGGTTCCGCCGGGGAAGCGTCGAGGTGGTGCTGAACTTCTCCGACGCCAAGCTGCGGTTGGACGACATTTCGGGGACAGTCCTGCTCGCTACCGACGAGGGAACCGGCCTTGACGGCGAAGCCCTCGCCCTGGCGCCATGGAGCGCTGCAATTCTGAAATCCTGATTCCTGCTGGAAAGTTACGCCGCCGGCTGGGCTCTGTCAGCCCGCGGCGTAACTTTTCCCGCCACCCTCTGTAGCGCCGGTCACAACTGGCAGGATGGAACGTATGACTTATTCCGCGGCGGAAGACCGCTACGAGACCATGCCCTACCGCCGGGTGGGCCGCAGCGGCCTGAAACTTCCGGCCATCTCGCTGGGCCTCTGGCACAACTTCGGCGACGACAAGCGCTTTGACGAACAGCGCGCCATCCTGCGGCGTGCCTTCGACCTGGGCGTCAACCACTTCGACCTCGCCAACAACTACGGCCCGCCGGACGGCTCCGCCGAAACCAACTTTGGCCGGCACCTCAAGGACGACTTCAAGCCGTACCGTGACGAGCTGGTCATCTCCACCAAGGCCGGCTACTACATGTGGCCCGGACCTTATGGCGAGTGGGGCTCCCGCAAGTACCTGATCTCCAGCCTGGACCAGTCACTGCAGCGCATGGGCCTGGACTACGTGGACATTTTCTACAGCCACCGGCCGGATCCCGAAACACCGCTCGAAGAGACCATGGGTGCCCTGGATTACGCCGTGCGTTCGGGCAAGGCCCTGTACGCGGGGATCTCGTCCTACACCCCGGAACAGACCCTGGAGGCAGCCCGGATCCTGAAGGAACTGGGGACGCCGCTGCTGATCCACCAGCCCAGTTACTCCATGCTCAACAGGTGGACCGAGAACGGCAGCCCCAACCTGTACGAGGCATTGGACCAGGTGGGGGCGGGTTCCATCGCCTTTTCGCCGCTGGCCCAAGGCATGCTCACCAACCGCTACCTCAACGGCATCCCTGCTGACTCCCGGGCGGCCAAGGCCCGGTTCCTGTCCGAGGACGCCATCACGGACGAGAAGCTGGAACGGATCCGAGGCCTGCACGCCATCGCCGAGGGCCGCGGCCAGACGCTGGCGCAGATGGCCATCGCCTGGATCCTGCGGGACCAGCCCAAGGGTTCGCCGGTTACCTCGGCACTGGTTGGCGCCTCCAGTGTTGCACAGCTGGAGGACACCCTGTCCGCCATCAACAACCTCGAATTCACCGCCGACGAGTTGACTGCCATCGACGAGTTCGCTGTGGAATCGGACATCAACCTCTGGAAACAGCCGGTCTGATTTCCGTCCTGCCATTCCAACAGGCGGGACGGGGGAACAAGCCTCCGTCCCGCTGTGTTGGGTACTATGAAAAGGCGCCGCGCGGCGCCGAGCCTGCCGGCCGTCGTCGTACTTCCCTCGAAGCCGAACCGGCCGGCTGACGTTTGTCCTAAAGGAGTTCCGTGTCTTCACATCCGATTCGTGTTGCAATCGTCGGCGTAGGAAACTGCGCCGCTTCGCTGGTCCAGGGTGTCCACTACTACAAGGATGCCGACCCCAAGGCCACGATTCCGGGCCTGATGCACGTTGAGTTCGGCCAGTACCACGTGGGTGACGTTGAGTTCGTCGCCGCGTTTGATGTCGACGGCAAGAAGGTCGGCGTTGACCTGGCCGACGCCATCCTGGCGAGCGAAAACAACACCATCAAGATCGCCGACGTGCCGCCCACCGGTGTCACTGTCCAGCGCGGCCACACCCTCGACGGCCTCGGCAAGTACTACCTCGAGACCATCGAACAGTCCACCGAAGAGCCCGTGGACGTGGTCCAGGCCCTTAAGAACGCCGCAGTTGACGTTATGGTCTGCTACCTGCCCGTTGGCTCGCAGCAAGCTGCCGAGTTCTACGCCCAGGCAGCAATCGACGCCGGCGTGGCATTCGTCAACGCCCTGCCCGTCTTCATCGCGGGCACCAAGGAATGGGCTGACAAGTTCACCGCCGCCGGCGTGCCGATCGTCGGCGACGACATTAAGAGCCAGATCGGTGCCACCATCACGCACCGCGTCATGGCCAAGCTGTTCGAAGACCGTGGTGTCACTCTGGACCGCACGTACCAGCTGAACGTTGGCGGCAACATGGACTTCAAGAACATGCTGGAGCGCGACCGCCTCGAGTCCAAGAAGATCTCCAAGACCCAGGCCGTCACCTCCAACGTCGAAGCCGAACTGGCTGCGAAAGACGTCCACATCGGCCCGTCCGACTACGTCCAGTGGCTTGATGACCGCAAGTGGGCCTTTGTCCGCCTCGAGGGCCGCAACTTCGGTGACGCCCCGGTTTCACTCGAGTACAAGCTGGAAGTCTGGGACTCGCCCAACTCCGCCGGCGTGATCATCGACGCCATCCGCGCCGCCAAGATCGGCCTGGACCGCGGCATCGGCGGCCCGCTGCTCTCCGCGTCGAGCTACTTCATGAAGTCCCCGCCGGAGCAGTTCAACGACGACCTCGCCCGCGAAAAGGTCGAAGCCTTCATCCGCGGAGACCTCGACCGCTAACCCCTTATTTCCTGCAGTTGGTACAAGGCCGCTCCCTCACCTTCGGGTGGGGGAGCGCCCATGTTTAACACGCCCCATCACCTTCCGCACCAATTTCGGGACGCCCCATCAGATCGTGCAGATTTTCCCGGAACGCCCCATCAGGTCAAGCAGGTTTTTGGTGGAACCCGTCCTTCCCACTGACTGGATTGCCCAAAAGTTGCCAGCGTCCTGCCGCTGTCCTGTTGCCCCGGTTCAGGCAAAGCCCGCTGCGTACGGATGATCTGTCCATGCGGTCCGCAGGTGCCGTCGAATCGCCTTAATAGCGAGTTCGAAATCGTCAGCGGTGTCGGCCTTACCGAATACCAGAACCGTCCAGCCAGCTGATTCGAAAGCCTTGTCACGCCGTCGGTCACTGAACTGCTGTGCATCAAGCAGGTGATGACCGCCGTCATACTGGATCGCAAGCCGACTGTGACGATAACCAAGGTCAGCAGTAGGAGACATGGCGTCATCTGGCCGAAGTGCAATCTGTAGATCTGGCTCGGGTAAGTTGGCGTCGGCCATGGCCAGCCGGAGCATTGATTCGGGAGCCGAATCAGCCCCTACCCGCATCAGCTCAAGCGCCTCCCGGGCGCGGATGATGCCCTGCAGGTTGGGGTGTCGGCCAACCAGAGCGCGAAGCCCGTCGAGTGTGTCGTAAGGGTCCGATCTACCCTCGAACTGCGGCCTTGGGATTCGAATGATCTGGTCTCCAAGACATACCAAATCGGCCAGGGACAGTCGGCGCGCTAAATCGAGCCAAGTACGCGACCGGGTACTGATCCGGATGCCACCCACTGATTCAACCTCGCCGTCCCTGGCAATAACGTTATGTGCGATCACGCCCTTTCGTCGCACTTGGGGCAAGTGCTTGGGCTTGCTCAAATGCAGTTCCGTGGAGTCCGAGAGCCAGGGCGGCAGTAGTTGGCAGTGCAGCCGCGCCGCAGTGACGTGGGAGATCCAGGCGCCTGGCGACACCTCGGACAGGACCTGTGCGGCGGCTTCGAGTTCAAAGCTCCAGCCGGACGGCCGGTACAGCTCCCGGCTTATATGGACGACATCCTGTCCGCGCAATCTGGAGGCGGGCACGCCTGACGCAAGCGCCGAGGCGTAGGTGAAGGGGGAACCCACCAAACGGGTAGGCAACTCGGAGCGATTATGCATGCTGGCATTGTGGCTCAAGAGGCCGTCCCGTTGCAGAAGTTATCCACAGGCGGGCGACGCCCACGCGGGAGATGGTGGGGCGTTGGTGTTTTGGGTGTGGGAGGTGGTGGGGCGTTGGTGTTTTGGGTGTGGGAGGTGGT
>NZ_VHIJ01000080.1:0-9441 GCF_006680095.1 Pseudarthrobacter sp. B4EP4b
GAGCCGGGGCCGTGGGTGCCTGGGTGGCCTGGGGTGTGGCGGGAGTGGTGTTGCGCGTGGTTCCGCCGCCGTTCAGCAGGTTGCTCGGCGGTGCCGGGAACGGGTTCGTGCCATACGCAGGGGCCACTTTCGACATGAAGTTGGAGAACATCGGCCCGGCAATCATGTATCCGTCAATGCCGGGGTAGAACTTGCCGTTGACCGTGATGTTCTGGCCGGCACGGTCCTGGGCGCCCAGCGCGTCACCGAACCAGGCAGCAGTGGCCAGGCCGGTGGTGTGGCCAACAACCCAGGTGGATCCGTTGTTGTTGGACGTACCGGTCTTGGCGCCGATCGGGAAGCTGGTGCGCGTTGAAATCCGGGGCTGGATCAGCGAGCCGGAGCCACGGTTCAGGACTTCCTGCAATGCGTAGTTCACACCGCGGGCCACGTCGGGCTTGATCGCGTCCCGGCAGCTGGTGGACTGTGCGGGCAGGTCCTTGCCCGTTCCGTCCTTTACCGAGGTGATGGCGATGGCCTCGCAGTACTTGCCGTCGTTTGCGAACGTGGCGAACGCGCTGGCCATGGTCAGCGGGGAGGTCTGCGTGGATCCGAGCAGGTTGCCCAGGGTGGACATGTTGATCTTCGGGTTCGGCCCGTCAGCGTTCGGCAGCCCGCTGTGGAGTCCGACGGCGTCAACCACCTTCTGGATGCCGCAGAAGTCCAGCTGGGCTGCTGAGGCAAACGTCACGGTGTTGATGGAGTTGTAGAGGCCCTCCAGGACGGACAGGGGCTTGTACCACTGGGGTTCGGCGTTCTGCAGGTCGTCCGCCGTGCCAAGGCCCTGGTTCTTTTGCGCGGTGCTGTAGCCGCCGGTCACCTTCCCGCAGGTGTTCCGCCACGGGAAGTTCAGCGGGTAGATGCGCTGGGCGGCGTTGACCATCGTGTTCATGGGCTTGCCCTCGTTAAGCCATTCCGCGAACGTGAACGGCTTCATGGTGGACCCGGGCTGTGCGCCGCCGAGGCCGTTGAGGTCGTTGCCGTCCTTGTCCAGCTTGTCCACGTTGAAGTTCACCTGCGAGTCGAACGACGCCTCGGCCGGCAGGAAGCTGGTGTTCTGGGCCATCGAGATGATCTTGCCCGTGTTGGGCTGCACTGAAACCATGGCGGCACCCCACTTGTCCGGGTTGGCGCCGGCGGAGGCGTTGACCTGCTCCTGGGCGGTTGCCTGGGCGTTCGGGTCCAGCGTGGTGGTGATGGTGAGGCCGCCGCCGTAGATCAGACGCTGGCGTTCTTTGAGGTCGGTGCCGTACGCGGGGTTGTTCTCAAGCAGGTGCAGGACGTAATCGCAGAAGTAGGGTGCGGTCGACGCATAGGCGCAGCCCTGGCGGGCCGGGGTCACCTTGGTTTCCACCGGAGTGGCAACGGCGGCGTCATGGTCTGCCTGGGTGATTTTGCCCTGGTTCAGCATCAGGCCCAGGACCAGGTCCCGGCGCTCTTTCGAGGCCTCCGGGTTGTTGATGGGGTCGAAGGCTGAAGGGCTGTTGACGAGGCCGGCCAGCAGCGCAGCCTGCGGAAGCGAGAGGTCCTTGGCGGAGGTGCTGAAGAAGAACCTCGAAGCAGCCTCCACCCCGTAGGCGTCACGGTTGAAGAACACGATGTTCAGGTAGCCCTCAAGGATCTGCTCCTTGCTGAACTCCTTCTCCAGGGCGATGGCCAGCTTCATTTCGCGGAGCTTGTCGCCCACGCCCTTGTTGACACCGTTGAGCTTGATCTGGTCCTCGTTGCCCTCGGCGGCGAGGTTGGCGTTGAGGACGTTGTTAACGTACTGCTGGGTGATGGTGGACGCGCCCTGCTTGTTGCCGCGCGCAGTGCTGACCAGGGCACGGAGGATGCCGGTGGTGTCCACACCACCGTGGTCATAAAAACGGCTGTCCTCGACGGCGATGACAGCTTCCTTCATGAACGGCGAAATCTGCTCCAGGGCAACCTTGGTGCGGTTTTCCGTGTAGACGTTGGCGATCTCGCTGCCGTCCGCGGCCAGGATCCTGGTGGTCTGGTTGGGCGGGTCCACCTTCAGCTCTGCCGGCAGGGTGTCGAAGAACTCGATCGAACCGCTGGCTGCGCTGCCTGAGACGGCTGCCGCGGGAACCAGCAGGCCTGCTACCAGGACACCACAAATCGCACTCACGCCAAGGAAAACGAGGATCTTTCCAAGGGTGGTGGCAGTGTCGAATAATGGGTTCTTACGAGTCGCCATGTTTTCCACTTTACCGGCAAGGACTAGTCTTTCTCTCATGACCAAATGGGAGTACGCCACGATTCCGCTCATTATCCACGCCACAAAACAGATCCTGGACCAGTGGGGAGATGACGGCTGGGAGCTCGTCCAGGTAGTCCCCGGACCCGACGGAAACGGTTTGGTTGCCTACCTGAAGAGGGAGAAGCAGTAGCATGAGCACCTCCGCAGAAGCCCAGTCCGGCACCGCCGCCGAGCCCGTTTCCGCTGTTGAGCAGCGCCTGGCGGACCTCGGACTGACCCTTCCCGAGGTTGCCGCCCCGGTGGCTGCCTACGTTCCCGCCGTGATCTCGGGCAACCACGTTTACACCTCCGGCCAGCTGCCGTTCATTAATGGCAAACTCCCAGCTACGGGCAAAGTCTCAGCCGGCACCGAAGGCTACGCCGACGAGCCCACTGTTTCGCCCGAGGACGCCCAGCAGTACGCCGCCATCTGCGCCGTGAACGCCCTGGCCGCCGTAAAAAGCGTCATTGGGGACCTGGACCGGATCACCCGGATCGTCAAGGTTGTGGGATTCGTCTCATCTGACCCGTCCTTCACGGGACAGCCCGGCGTGATCAACGGCGCCTCTGAACTGCTGGGCCGGGTCCTCGGTGACGCAGGCCAGCACGCCCGTTCCGCCGTCGGCGTTTCGGTGCTGCCGCTCGACTCTCCAGTAGAGGTCGAACTGATAGCCGAATTCAGCTAGGACCGGTCGCTTCCTTTGCCTCAGCTCGCCCGACGCCTGTTTGCACTCCCTCAAGACCTTGAAGGGGCAGCGCAGAGCTGGCTTGAACACGGCGAGAGGAGCCCTCGGGCTGCCCGCCTCGCATCGTCCGTTGTCCTGCTGCGTGATTCCCCCACCGGCCTGGAAACCTGGCTGGCATACCGGCCGGGTTCCTCGCCGCTGGGGGTCCTCGCCTTCCCTGGGGGCTCACTGGACGCCGGCGACGACGACCCCGTCGGCTGGCTGGGCCCCTCACCTCAGCATTGGGCCGAGCAGATGGGGACGGACGACGTCGGGCTGGCGCGACGCCACGTAGTGGGCGCCATCCGGGAACTCTTCGAGGAGACCGGCGTGCTCCTTGCCGGCCCGGACATGGCCACCACGTTTGAAGCAACATCCTCCGCTGAATGGATGCGTGCCCGCCTTGCCGTGGCCGAGCAGGAAAAAACGTTCCCAGAGGTCCTGGGGAAACGGGGGCTGTCGCTGCGGACGGACCTGCTGAAGTCCCTGGTTAACTGGCGCAGCCCCGACTTCGCCCACCGCCGGTTCGATACCCGCTACTTTGCCGCCACCGTTCCGCTGAACCAGCAGCCCACCCTGCTCGAAGGCAAGGGCGTGTGGGGGCGGTGGGTTAATGCTGCCGAGGTCATAGCGGGGCGGGACACAACTGCCCTCGGTGATGAGGTAGGCCAGGAGAACACTGTGGGCCGCACGCTCGGCGAGCTTCTGGTGCCGGGCTCCGAGATCATGCTCGAGAAGATGGCCATGGCCAACGGCTGCATCGCGTACCTCAGCTATAAGCGCAAGGCGCACGTCTACCAGCCGCAGCTCGTGGAGGAAGACGGGAAACTGCTGCTTGAGGTCGAGGCTGCCAAGACTGTGGCGGGGGATCCCCAGCGCGAACGCTGAACCTGCCCCGGACGCTAAAGCCGCTCTGAACGCTAGATGCGACGGAGCGTCGAATAGGGCCGACTGGGGAGGTTCCCGGCGGTCCACGGTTTGTCCGATGGTTCCAGCGGAATCTGCCCGCGGCCGTCCCGGATCACCAGGACCACCGTGCCGACCATACCGGCAAGGGAAGCCAGGCCCAGCAGGATCAACACAACAACCATAGCCACGGACATCGCCATGCACCTCTAAGCCCAATTTTACGCCGCTCCGGTGGTTGAGGTGGTTGGTGGGCCGTGGTTGAGTTCGCTGCGCGGCTGCCTTTCGCCGTCGCTTAGACACGCCGCATAAGGGAACCTGCGGTCGCTGGGCGACCTCCGGCTCCCGATGCGTCGCGATGCACTCCTACGCGAAAGTCGGCCGCGCAGCTCAAACGCGCCATCACCTTTCGCAGATATTGATCCGACGCGCCACCACGTTTCGCAGATATTGATCCGACGCGCCACCACGTTTCGCAGATATTAATCTGACGCGCCACCACGTTTCGCAGGTCATGTACCAAGGCTTTATCACCTCCTGCTGATGGCGGGTTGTCTGTTGGACTGCAGGAGGTGATGGGGCGTTTTTAGGGGGTACACGCGAAAGGCTCGGGGTCCGGCATCCGGAAGCGTGCGTCAGAGCGACGAAGGAGCAGCACGCGGAGGATGCCGGCCACGGGCCGGAACCGTCGGGGGCATGCAAAAGGCCGCCCCTTGGGGCGGCCTTTGTGCTGTGCAGACTAGCGGGAGCGCTGGCGGAGGCGCTGCATGTCCAGGATGACCACGGCTCGGGCTTCCAGGCGGAGCCAGCCGCGCTGGACGAACTCGGCGAGGGCCTTGTTGACGGTCTCACGGGATGCGCCGACCAGCTGGGCCAGCTCCTCCTGGGTGAGCTCGTGGGCCACCAGGACGCCGTCCGTGGCCGGGCGGCCAAAGCGGTCAGCCAGGTCCAGGAGTGCCTTGGCAACGCGGCCGGGTACGTCGGAGAACACCAGGTCGGAGAGGGAATCGTTGGTGCGGCGCAGACGGCGGGCGAGGGCCTGCAGGAGCTGCGCGGAAACCTCGGGGCGGGTACGGAGCAGGTTGTTCAGGCTTTCGTTCCTGAGCCCGGCCAGGCGGGTCTCCGACACTGCGGTGGCCGTGGCAGTACGGGGGCTGGGATCGAACAGGGCCATTTCGCCGAAGAGCTCACCCGGACCGAGGATGGCAAGGAGCGACTCCCGGCCGTCCGGGGAAGTCCGCCCAAGCTTTACCTTGCCGGAAACGATGAAGTAGAGCTGGTCGCCCTGGTCGCCCTCGCGGAAAACCGAAGCACCGCGGGAAAGGTCCACCTCGGTGAGCTCGTCCGTCAGCAGACGGAATGCGTCGTCGTCGAGCGTGGCGAAAAGTGGTGCTCGGCGCAGTACCTCGATGTCCATAAAATCTCCTGAATAAAAGTTTCGGCTGTGGCGCTTGTGCCATTGTTTCAGAATTTTCAAGGTTCTGTGACGAACTTGGCAGCCAAAACGCCCTAACGGCGGGCAGGAGGGCCGCCGGCAGCCCCCAGAAGATTGTCAGCCTGCGCCACTAGAATGAGCCTACAACTGCTTATAAGGAGCCTTAGTGGTCGGCTTGACTGTCCTGGACATCGTCCTGATCCTGGCGTTGCTGTCCTATCTGGCCTATGGCTTGCGCAACGGGTTCCTCGTCACGGTCGGCGGCATTGCCGGGTTTGCTGCCGGAGCCATCGCTGCCTTCTTCGCCGTCCCTTTGGTGAGCGGCTTCGTGGCTGATACGGGGTGGAGGCTGACCGCCATCGTGGCCGCCGCCGTCGCACTGGTCGTACTGGGCCACGGTTTGGGAACCATGATCGGCCGGCAGGTCCGCGGGGCTATGCGGATCAGGCCCCTGCGGGCTGTTGACCGTCTGGTGGGCGGCGCCGTGAACCTGGTGGTTTCGGCCCTGGTCATGTCCATGCTGGCCTTCAGCATCGGCTCCCTGGGTGTGCCGTTTGTTTCGCAGCAGCTGGCCGAATCCAAAGTGATCGGTTTCATTGACGACATCACCCCGGATCCGGTGAAAGCCACCATGGCACAGCTGCGCTCGGAAGTGATCGGCAACGGCATCCCCACCCTGATTGAAGGCCTGGACCAGGGCCAGACCGTACCTGTGCCGGACGCCAGTACCGACACCCCCGCCCTGAACCGCGCTGCCGAATCCGTCCTGAAAATTGCCGGAACAGCGTACCAGTGCGGGCAGAACCAGACCGGCACCGGCTTCGTAGTTTCGGAGGACCGAGTGGTCACAAACGCGCATGTCGTGGCGGGCGTGTCGGAGCCGGTGGTGGAGATGTCCGACGGCGGGGCCATGCCCGGACGCGTTGTCTACTTCGATACCCGGCATGACCTCGCCGTGCTTGCCGTGGAGGACCTGCCCGTCCAGCCGCTGCCGCTGAGTGCCGACCTGCCCAGCGGCAGCCTGGCCGCGTTCGCTGGCTACCCGCACGGCGGGCCTTTCCAGTCCCGGCCCGCCACCATCCAGGACATCACCACAGTTCTGGTGCCTGACATCTACGGAGGCAACCCGTCGCCGGAGGACATCTACCGGCTGGCCGGAAATGTCCAGCCCGGCAACTCCGGCGGCCCGCTCTTGACCACGGACGGCCAAGTGGCCGGTGTGATCTTCGCGAAGGCCACCTCTGATGCCGAGATGGGCTTCGCCATCACCATGGATGACCTCAACCCGGTAGCCTCGCAGGCGGCGTCACTGAGCGCACCCGTTTCTTCAGGGCAGTGCATCCAGAAGTAGCGGAGCAGCAGCAGTAGCGGCAGCCGGAGAGAAGTATCAGGAAGCGGGCTTAGAGGACTTCCGCGAGGTAGTCGATGGCCAGCTTGTAGCCGAATACCCCGGCGCCCACGATCACCGCGGAGCACACCGGCGACAGGAACGAATGGTGCCGGAATTCCTCGCGCTGGTGCACGTTGGTGATGTGCACTTCGACTGCGGGCAGCTGGACCGCTGCGAGGGCATCGCGAAGTGCCACGGAGGTATGCGTGAAGGCGCCGGCGTTAAGGACAATTCCGACGGCGGATTCCCGGGCGGCGTGGATTGCGTCCAGCAGCACACCCTCATGGTTTGACTGCAGGCATTCGACCGCGAAGCCGTGCGCCTTTGCCGTGCGGGCTGCAAGGTCCTCCACATCAGCAAGGGTGGATGTGCCGTACTTTTCCGGTTCCCGGGTTCCCAGCAGGTTCAGGTTGGGCCCGTTAATTACCAGGATGGTGCCGCGGCGCTCTGCGGTGGTGGCTTCAGTCATGGATGCAAATCTAGTGCCGCGACTGCCTGGGCGCATTTCTTACGGTTCGCTTTTGATCACCCATGGAACAACGCGGGGTCAGATAATGCCCGTCCGGAGGTCCTGGATGGGCAATAACTGACCCCGCGTTGCTTTAGCTTTATTCCTGGTGATGCCCTGCCTGTCTAGAGCGCGGTGAAGCGCATCAACAGCGCGTGCTCCGGGTTGAGGATGGGCATCGGCAGGCCCACCTCCGCCAGGAAGCGGCCGCTGGCCACGGCACCGTCGGCCAGCCAGGCCGGCGGCTGGACCTGCGTGAAAGTGTGGCCGTAGTCAGCGTCACCAGGGGCCGGGAAGATGGCCTCCACCCGGTAGTTGCGGTCCTGCTCCAGGCCGGGGATAGCGACCTTGCCGGGCTGCTCGGCGAACGCCGTGCGCGTGCTGACCAAGGCGAACAGGGCCGCCGTCGTGCCTGCCTCCGGTGGCGCGGCAGCGACGGTGCCGTGCAGCATCAGCGACTCGTCCGGAACGTCCGCGCGGACCATCCGGCCGCTGTGGATGAGGCCGCGGTGCTCCTTGTACAGGCCGATGAACCGCTTAAGTTCCTCCCGCTCGGCACCCGTGACCTGCCGGACGTCCCACTCCATCCCGAAATGGCCAAAGAGGGCCGTGATGGCGCGGAAGGACAGGTCATGGGTGCGGGCCGTGGTGTGTGACGTGGTGGGCCCGATGTGCCCGCCCACCAGCTCCGGCGGTACCACCAGCCCGGTCCACCGCTGGATGCTCTGGCGTTCCAGGGCGTCGTTGCAGTCCGAGGCCCAGATCCGGTCCGTCCGCTCCAGGATCCCCAGGTCCACGCGTGCGCCGCCCGAGGAGCAGCTTTCAATTTCGACGCCGGGGTTCGCCTTCTTGAGCTCGTCGAACAGCCGGTAGGCGGCCAGGGTCTGTTGGTGGACCGAGGCGCGTCCGGCGTGGCCGTGTTCCAGCAGGTCCCGATTCTGGTCCCACTTCAGGTAGCTGATCCTGTTGTCGCGCAGCAGGGCATCGATGCGGTCGAAGATGTACTGCCAGGCGTCAGGGTTGACGAGGTCGATCACGTGCTGGTTGCGCCATTCCAGGGGCAGCCGGCCGCCGTCCTTGTGGGACAGGGCTGCCGGGCCCACGATCCATTCCGGGTGGGCGCGGGCAATGTCCGAGTTGAGGTTGACCATTTCCGGCTCCACCCAGAGGCCGAATTCCATGCCGCGCGAGGTGACGGCGTCGATCAGGGGGGTCAGTCCGTCCGGCCAGAGGGTCTCATCGACGTACCAGTCGCCGAGCCCGGCGTGGTCGTCCCGGCGGCCGCGGAACCAGCCGTCGTCGAGCACAAATCGTTCAACGCCGAGGTCCGCAGCGGAATCAGCCAGCTCGATCAGCGCGGACAGGTTGTGGTCGAAGTAGACAGCTTCCCAGGTGTTCAGCACCACCGGACGTGGTTTGCCGCCGCCTGCCGCCGGCAGCACGTGGTGCGGGCGGGACCGGAACCAGCTGTAGAAGGCTTCGCTGATGCCGTCCAGTCCGCGGTCCGAGTAGGCGGCGAACAGCGCGGGCGTGGTGTAGCTGCCCTGCGGCTGCAGGATGACTTCGGCCGGTCCGAGGAGTTCGGAACCGCCGATCATGGTGCGGCCGTCGCCGATGGTGTCGGTGAACTGTTCGTGGTTGCCGCTCCACGCCAGATGGGTGGCCCATACCTTGCCGTGGCGGTTGCCAAAACCGGGCGTGCCGGCGGCGAGCACCAGGGAGGAGTCATGACCTGTGCGGCCGTGCCGACCGGTCCGTACCCAGGTGCCCTGCTGGATGGCCCGGCGCTGCGGGTGGTTTTCCCGGCACCAGCGGCCGGTCAGGTCGAGGAGTTCGACGGCGTCCGGGGCCACCGGGAGGACGGTGGCCAGTTCGTCCAGCTGGTAAGCGGTGGTGCCGTCATTGGTGACCGTGTGCCGCAGTTCGAGCAGGCCGCCGTCGTGCAGTGCCAGGGTGGACTCCACGCTGAGGCCTGCCTCGGCGTCGGCCTGGGTGATGACCGCCGTGCTGCCCTCGGCATGTGCTGCCACGGTGCGAAGGCGCGGGGAGAAGTCGAGTCCGGAAACGCCGTCGGCCGTGCGGTGCCCGCGCAGGCCCGGGCGGCCGCGCCAGCTGGAGGAGGCCTGGGGCAGGAGGCCGGCGGGAACCGTGGCGTCGATGGCGGAGGGGGGGACGGGCTCGCCGAGGATGGCGAGG
>NZ_VHIJ01000081.1:0-4397 GCF_006680095.1 Pseudarthrobacter sp. B4EP4b
CGCCGGACAACCATTAGGTCGAGGCCCCAACCATCACGGTTGGGGCCTCCCACATTTAACACACAAACCCCACTGCCGGGACGGGCATCACGGCAGAAACCAGGCGTGGGGGCCACCCTGGCCCGCCTAGACTTACCGTCATGGCCCCCAGCTCCCGCGAATCCCGCATCCGAAGAGCAACTATCCTCGACGTTGCGGCAGCCGCGGGGGTTTCACGCCAGACCGTGACCCGCGCAATGAACGATATGCCAGGGATCAGCCCGGCCACACGGGAACGCGTCCAGCAACTCGCAGCCGAGCTCGGATACACCCCCAGCCGCTTCGCGAAGGGCCTGGTGCAGGGAGCCCGGATCTCCCTCGGGCTTGCCATCCCGGACCTCACTAATCCGTACTTCCCCGCTTTCGCTTCCAGCGTGGTGGAAGAAGCCACCCAGCGCGGCTGGAATGTGGTGGTTGATGATTTTGGCCACGGCAGCGGGAGCGGCTTGGATGCAGTAGCCCGGCTGGCGCCCCAGGTGGATGCACTGATCGGATACCTCGGAGCCTGTTCCAGCGATGCTCAGGCCATGATGGGCAGGCGCCCCGTGGTGGTGCTTGACTACCCCGCGGGACAGGCGGCGGGCGGCATCTCCTTCGACTACTCCTATGGCGCGGGGCTGGCACTCCAGCGCTTCATGTCCGAAGGCCGCCGGCGGATTGCCTACCTTGATTCAGACCAGGAGGGTACTGCCACCACCCGTGGCGCTGCCGTTGCGGCTGCGGCGGCCGCGGCCGGCATTGAACTCATCGTCGGCCAGTGCCTCGATTCCGCCCCCGCCGCCCGCGAAGCCCTCCGCGCATTGCTTGAAGAAGAGGGCGGGATCGACGGGCTCCTGGTGTTCAATGACCTGATGGCAGCGGGGGCCATGAAAGGCCTGCACGACGCCGGGAGGGCCGTTCCAGAGGACTGTGCGGTGATCGGGATGGACGGCATACCCCTGGGCGAACTCTTGACGCCGGAGCTGACCACGCTGGCACTGGACTTGAGGGCGGTGGGGCGGTCCGCCGTCGACCTCGTCGATAATCTCCTCAGCGGGGCCATCAAAGCGTCGAGTGATGAGGCGAGCTTGATTCTCAAACATCAGCTGGTGCTTCGGCAATCTGCCTGAGCCCTACTCAAAGCTGGCAACAACCGGTAGGCTGAACCCAGCGACGTGAACGTTCACGCAAACACTTCACCCAGCGCCCTGCCGCCCCGGACAAACCCATGAAGCAAGGAAGCCCATGTCAGTTCACTCCCCTTCCGTTCCCGCCGGCAACTCCCTTGGAAGCCCCATGGGGCAGCCCCGCAATCTGGAGGTTGGTGTCGAAGCCATCGCGGATCTGGCTTCCTTCCAACCGGGCAAAGGAACCCTTCCGGCACGGGCCTACCTGCACAGCGACGCTCCCCGGTTGTCACTGAATGGGCAATGGCAGTTCCGGCTTAGCCCAGGAATCCGGGTGGCTCCGGAAGATGGCTGGCAGCTCGGGGATGACCTGGAGGGCTTTGCCGGCCTGCCCGTGCCGTCCAGCTGGCCAATGCATGGGCACGGCGCTCCTGCGTACACGAACGTGCAGTTCCCGTTCGCTGTGGAGCCGCCGCACGTCCCGGAGACCAACCCCATCGGCGACCATGTTGTGATCTTCGAGGCCGGCCCCGAATTCCTTCCGCACGCGCTGCTGCGTTTCGACGGCATCGAATCTGCAGGAACGGTATGGCTGAACGGCGTGGAACTCGGCACTACCCGCGGAAGCCGGCTGGCTCACGAATTCGATGTGACCGGAATCCTCAAACAGGGCAGGAACATCCTGGCCGTGCGGGTGGCGCAGTTCTCGGCCGCCAGCTATGTGGAGGACCAGGACATGTGGTGGCTGCCCGGTATTTTCCGTGACGTCACGCTCCAGGCCCGGCCTGCCGACGGCATCGACGACGCTTTTGTCCACGCCGGCTACGATCACCGCACCGGCGAAGGCACCCTCAAAGTGCAGGCGAGCCGGGGCGGACAGGCGATTGACGCCGTCGTCCGCGTTCCCGAGCTGAACCTGGAACTGCAGGCCGGCACGGAGGTGCGGATCCACGCCGTCGAACCCTGGTCCGCCGAAGTACCGCGGCTCTATGAGGCAACCATGAGCGCCCCTGGTGAGACCGTAACGCTGCAGGTCGGCTTCCGCAGCATTGCCATCGAAGACGCTCAGTTCAAGGTCAACGGGCGGCGGATCCTGCTGCGCGGCGTCAACCGCCATGAGCACCACCCCCGCCTTGGCCGGGTGGTGCCGCAGAACGTTGTGGAGGCCGAACTGCGGCTGATGAAGCAGCACAATATCAATGCAATCCGGACGTCCCATTACCCGCCGCACCCCGACTTCCTGGCCCTCGCAGACCGGCTCGGCTTTTACGTGGTGCTGGAGTGCGATCTCGAGACCCACGGCTTTGAGAGCGCAGGCTGGGCGCAGAACCCGAGCGATGACCCGCAGTGGGAAGAGGCCCTGGTTGACCGGATGCGCCGCACAGTGGAACGGGACAAGAACCATCCGGCGGTGATCATGTGGTCGCTCGGCAACGAGGCCGGCACAGGCAGGAACCTCGCGGCGATGTCGCGCTGGGCCAAGGACCGGGATCCGTCCCGCCCCCTCCACTACGAGGGCGACTGGTCCTCTGAACACGTGGACGTCTACTCCCGCATGTACGCCAGCCAGGCGGAAACGGCCCTGATCGGACAAGGAATTGAGCCGCCCCTGGACGATGCCGCGCTGGATGCCCGACGCCGGTCCATGCCTTTTGTCCTCTGCGAATATGTGCACGCCATGGGTAACGGCCCCGGCGGCATGACGGAGTACCAGGAGCTTTTCGAGAAGTATCCGCGCCTGATGGGCGGCTTCGTGTGGGAGTGGCTCGAACACGGCATCACCATCACGTCCCCGGACGGACGCCAGCACTATGGCTATGGCGGCGACTTCGGTGAGGAAGTCCACGACGGCAACTTTGTCACCGATGGCCTGGTGGACGCCGACCGTAACCCGAGGCCGGGCCTGCTCGACTTCAAGAAGGTCGTCGAGCCCCTGCGCATCACGGTGGCGGAGGACTGGTCCGGCTTCACCGTCCGCAACGGCCAGGATTTCGCGGACACCTCCGCGTTCAGCTTCCGGTACAAGGTAGAGGCCGACGGCGGCACGCACGACGTCGGGATCGTGGAGGTTGCGCCGGTGTCGCCTCAGAATGAGGCAACTGTGCCGCTTCCGGCTTTGGCTTCGGGGATGAAGGACCGCACTGCAGTCCTGACCGTGAGTGCGGTCCTCGCCGCTGAAACGGCCTGGGCTCCCGCCGGGCACGAAGTTGCGTGGGGGCAATCCGTCCACGCAGGCGCTTCTCCTGAAGGGCCTGCGCCGGTTGAGCCGCTCCGCGTCAAGGACGCCGAACTTGAGCTGGGGCCAGTGCTCTTCAGCCGGATCACCGGAATGCCCACGTCCATTGGCGGTATACCCGTGGAGAAGCTCTCCCTGACGTTGTGGTGGCCACCCACGGACAACGACCTGGGCAGGGAATGGGGCGGCGTTGACGAGCGCCCGCTCGCCACGCAGTGGAAGGACGCCAGGCTGAACCTGCTCCATGCCCGGCTGCTCGGAATCACCTCGGAGGCCAGTCCTGAAGGCGGGGAAGCGCTGACCGTCCGTACGCGCGTGAGTGCAGCCGATAAGCAGTACGGCGTGTTTGTGGACTACACCTGGACCAGCGACGGCGACGCCGTCGCGCTCCGGACGCAGGTCCGGCCCGACGGCGCCTGGCTTAACGGGGGCTTTGAGGTCGAATGGGCTCGGATCGGACTGGAACTCGTCCTGGCTGATCCGGCCACGTCTGTGACCTGGTTCGGCAAAGGACCGCACCAGAGCTACCCGGACACGGGGCAGGGGGCACGGACCGGGTGGTTCACACTGCCGGCGGCGGAGATGGATGTTGACTACGTTCGCCCGCAGGAGTCGGGGGCGCGGTCCGGAGTCCGGTGGGCCGCCCTTGAGATGGGTGGCACCACGCTTAAGGTTTCGGGCGAGCCCTTTGCCCTAACCGTCCGGCCCTACAGCCAGGAGGTACTGGACAGGGCAAGCCACCAGCCGGACCTGAAGGCGGATGGGCGGACCTACATCTACCTCGACCATGCCCTCCGGGGAGTGGGGACAGCGGCCTGCGGTCCAGGCGTCCTGGAACAGTACCGGCTGAAGCCCCGGGACGCTGACTTCACCCTGGTACTCTCTGTCCGCTAGCTCGCCGGCCCCGCGCCACTGTGAGGCAGTGCATAGTGGCGGAGGTTGGGGTGTGGGCTGTGTGGGGGCGTCCAGATGCCCTGTAATTCCTTGGTTTTTGGGGGTTTTGGGGGCTGTGGGGT